>NZ_JBVHVT010000074.1:0-46372 GCF_055564695.1 Streptomyces sp. NPDC029014 | reverse complement strand
GTGGGGGGGTTTTCTGGGGGAAAGGAAGACCAGGAGGAAACGCGGGGTCACTGTGGTTGGGGTGGGGGGGTTGGCCCCAACCGGATGGGCGACCCCGCCCGGGCCCCCCCCACGGGACGGCGACATCCGCGCCCGGATCGCGGCGGTTCCCGGCATGCGGCTCGTCGGCGAACGCCCCGGTACCGACGGGCAGACCGTCCTCGACCTCGCCTTCCGGCAGCCCACCGATCACCACCACCCCGAGCGGGGTTCCTTCGAGCAGCGACTGACGCTGGTGCACAAGTCGGTCGACCGCCCGATGGTGCTGTACAGCAGCGGCTACGACCTGGGGTCCACGCCGCAGCGCCCCACGGAGCCGACGGTGCTGCTGGACGCCAATCAGATCACCACCGAGCAGCGGTTCTTCGGGGAGTCCAAGGCGGCGGACCAGGACTGGTCCACGCTCACCATCTGGCAGGCGGCCAGCGACCACCACCGTCTGATCGCCGCGCTCAAGCAGCTGTACCGCGGGGCGTGGATATCGACCGGGGGCAGCAAGGGCGGGATGACGGCCGTCTACCACCGCCGCTTCTACCCGGACGACGTGGCCGGCACGGTCGCGTACTCGGCGCCCAACAACACGGACGACCGGGACGACCGCGCCTACGACGCCGGCCTGGCCCGGGTCGGCACCCCCGAGTGCCGGGCCGCCCTCATCGAGGTCCAGCGGCAGGCCCTGCTGCGCCGCGAGGCGATGACACAACGGTACGGCCGCTGGGCGGAGGAGCAGAAGGCCACCTTCCGGACCGTCGGCAGCGCAGACCGGGCGTTCGAACTCGCCGTGCTGCGCCTGCCGATGATGTTCTGGATGCACCAGCCGGCGGACGCCTGCGCCAAGGTGCCCGGGGCCGACGCCTCCGATGACGCGCTCTACGAGTGGGTGGCCGGGGTGACGCTGCTTCCCGTGTACACCGACCAGTCGCTGGAGCCCTACACCCCGTACTTCTACCAGCTGGGCACCCAGCTCGGGTACGCGACGTTCTCCGCCCCGTACCTGGAGGGGCTGCTGCGCCACCCGGGAGTCCAGGAACTCCGGTCGTACGTACCGCGGGAGATACCCCTGCACTTCCAGCGGGGAGCGATGGCCGACATCGACCGCTGGGTGCGGAGCGACGGCCGCTCGCTGATGTTCGTCAACGGCCTGAACGACGTGTCGGTCGCGGAGCCCTTCCGGCTCGGCAGGGGCACGCGCGACTCGTACGTGTTCGAGGTGGGCGGCGGCAGCCACCACGTCTCCGTCAAGGGCCTGCCCCCGGCCGATGCCGACCGGGCCACGACCGCGCTGCGCCGCTGGGCCGGGCAGACCGGCGCCGGCCGGGGGTGAGCTGCGGGCCGCCGGTCAGGGGTGGGCTGGTCCGGGCAGCGTCCGGCGGCACATCCAGTGGCCGTCGGTGCTCCAGCCCAGGAAGCGGCGGGCCAGGCCGCCGTGCGCGGTCCCGTCCGCTCCGAACGCGCCGCCCGCGGCGACCATCCGGAGCCCGGCCACGGCCGGGCCGAGCCGGGCGGCCGTGTGCCACGGCCGACGGGCGGCCTCGGCTGCCGCCCACTCCACGAAGGCCGCCTGCCGGTCGGAGGTGCACAGCGACAGGTGGAACAGCATCTGCCGCCAGGCGTAGGCCGCGTCCTTCACCGTGGCCAGCGGGCGCGGGTGCCCCTCCACCCGTGCGACCAGCCGGCAGGCGGTGGTGAAGCAGGCCCGGGCCAGGGCCTCCCAACCGGCCGCCGGGGCGATGCCGGCGTGCCGGACGAGGACGGCCAGGTTGTGGGTGGTGAGGATCTGCGCCTGCTCGATCACGGTGCCGTTCGCGGCGGGCGACCACGACCGGGAAGCGCCGCCCCCGGAACCCGCCGAGCGGTCCCGGGCGGCATCGGCCCGCTCGGCGCACATCCCGGCGAAGGCCGGCGCCGTCGCCGGCCCCGCCCCCGTCCGGGCCCCGGCGCCCCGGGCGAGGCGCTCGGCGGCCTGGACCACCGCCATGCTCCGCACCGCCGCGCCGTCGATCCCGTAGTAGCGCGCGTACAGGGTGCCGTCCAGGAGATCGGCGGCCACCCGGGCGGCGGTCAGGAACTTCGGGGAGAAGGTGCCCGTGAAGATGTCGGCCGCCAGCTCTTCCACGAACGGCGCCTCCGTCAGCTCCGCCTGCCGTGCGAGCTGGGACAGTTCGCGCACCAGCGGGTTGGGCAGCAGCGTCCCCGGGAACGCACCGACCGCCAGCTCGCCGAGCTGCCTCAGGGCGGCGCCGGCCGCGCCCCGGGCGCGGTCGGCGGCGTCCGCCTCGGTGCCGTGGGCGGCGAGTGCCCGCACCCAGGGCAGCTCCTCCACCCGCACCTGGTGGGCGAGGTCGAGCAGCAGCAGCGAACGGCGGTTGCGGAACGCGCTGTACGTCGCGGCCGCCAGGGTGCGCAGCGCGGGGTCGCCGTAACGCTGGGCGGTCGCCGCGGCCACCAGCTGCGGCACCAGCTCGGCGAGGACCTCGGCGGACGGTACGACGCCCTGCTCGACCAGGGTCTCCAGCGGGGCGCTCAGCGCGGAGCGCACCGTCTGCCGCAGCCGCTCCGGAACCGCGGTACCGGCCGGCAGGCCGGAGGCGCCCGCCTCCGCCTCGGTGACCGGGGCGACGGGCGATTCCACGTCGGGCGTTCCGTCGCGCTGGTCCAGCGGGGCAAGCCGCTGCGCCACGAGCGCGGCGATGCGGTGGTGGGCGGGCAGGGCCGCCTGCCGGGCCTGGATCCGGCGCAGCTGCGTGTGCTCGGCGGATCCCGGCAGGCCGCGCTTGGCGACCATGGAGGTCACGGCGTGCTGCAGCAGCCCGGCCAGTCGGGCGGGGACGGGCCGTCCGTCGGCGGTCTCCTCCAGGGCCCGGCGCAGGATGCCGGCGTTCGACTTCGGGTTGCGGTGCTTGCCGCACAGCGGGTGGGCGGCGGCGAGCTCCCGGTAGCGCTCCAGCAGCGCGACGGCCTCGGCCCGCGACGGGTCGCCCGCCGTCTCCGCCACGTTGGGGGTGCCGGTGCCGTACCGCAGCCAGTGGGCGAGCAGTTCGTCCTCGAACGGCCGCCACACGGTCAGGGCCTCCCGCTGCGCCTCGACGGCCGCCTTGGGCTGCCGGGCGGCGAGCTGCCCCGCCACCTCGCCGACGCTGCGGCGGTGCACGGCGGCCGCGTCGGCGGCCGGCCGGTCCGTCGGGCGCGGCAGGAAGCGCAGTCGGTCCGCGAACGGTCGGATTTCGGCGACCAGCGCGGCCGCCGCGTCGATGTCGCCGGCCCGGACCAGCCAGGCCACGGTCAGCAGTGCGGACTCCTCCGGCAGCACCACCTCGTAGCGGCCGCTGTCCAGCAGCTCCCACAGGCCGGTGAGGCCTTCCTCGGTCAGGGCGTGCGCGAACAGCCCGGCGCGGGTCGCGGGAAGGCCGGCGCGGCGCGCGGCCTCCTCCTCGTACGGGGTGAGCGGACCGCTCGCCGCGGGCGTGCCGGTGGCGAAGCCGCCCCGCACCACCTCGGGCGTCACCCAGGCCGGCAGCCCGGCGACGGGGGTGCGGGACCCGACGGTCAGCTGCCCGGCGGCCATGCCGGACAGCACGGCCCGCCACTGCCGCACCCGGCCCTCGGCGCGCTTCCGCGTGGCCGCGTCGGGGTGGGCCACGGAGGTGCGCAGCGCCTGCGCCAGCCGGGCCGCGGCATAGGTCGGGGAGGCCGTGGCGGTCTGCGCCGGCGGCGCCGTACGGGGCGTGGTGGGCTGCTGGTCAGCGATCTCGTCCATAAGCCGGCGTGGCAGGTTCTGCCCCTGCGCCCCCCGGATGGGAAGTCCGGTGCTCTGCTGACTGAGCTACACGCCGTCGGTGCGCCCGACCTTAGGGAGGCGCGCACCGCCCCGGCAAACGATTTCGGGGCGGGCGGCCGGGCCGGGGGCCCGGTCGCCCGCGTCGACGAATCATTCGATAATGAGGCACATGGCACAGAAGGGCTCAGCGCGTCACCAGCCGTCGACCCTGACCGTCAAGGGCCGTGACGTGCGCCTGCGCACCATCGGCTTCGTCGTTCTGGCCGCCCTCGCCGTCTGGTTCATCGCCGTCAACACCGGGCGGGTCACCGTCAGGTTGTGGGTCCCCACCGTCGCCGTCCCGCTCTGGGTGGTCCTCACCGTCACCCTCCTCGTCGGCATGGTCCTCGGCGTGTTCCTGGCCCGGCGCCGGGCCGCCCGCCGGTAGCGGCGGCGCCCTACCGGTCCCCCGCCGCGGGGCGGCGGCCCACGGGCAGCAGGTACATCAGCGGCTGCTCCAGGTCGTCCAGGCCGAGGAGTTCGTGGGACAGGTCGTCGTGGAACCCGCCGAGCGGGGTGCCGCCCAGTCCGAGCGCCGATGCCGTCAGGAGCAGGGTCTGGGCCAGGTGGCCCGTCTCCAGGAGGGCCAGGCGCAGGGCGCGTAGTCCGTAGCGGCGGCGCAGCAGGCCGAGGTTCGTGTACACGCCGAGGACGACCGGCGCCCCGTCGACGCCTATCCAGTCGGGGTCCGTCGACGGACGCGACAGGTACGTCGACAGGGGCTTGATCTGCGACAGCTCGGGCACCGGGCCGATACGGCTGAGCGTCCGCCGCTCCGGCACGCAGTCGTACGTGCCCGCGGGCACCCCGGCCACGTCGAGCACCAGCAGCCGGACCCGGGCCGTGTACAGGGCGCCCGCACTCGGGTAGGCGCGGTGGACGAGCGTACGGACCGTGCCGTCGGCCAGGGTCTGCTCCGAGCGGCTGTTCGCGGAGAGGGAGTTCCACAGCAGCGCGCCCAGGGTGCCCGCGTCCAGCGGTCCGGCGAGTGCGCCGCGCAGCGAGGCGCGGTCGACGAGCACGGTTCCCAGCGGCACGGCCGGCAGCGGGTCGGCGGGCAGGGCGAACTCCGGACCCGGCGGGACGGGCCGCGGGGCGGGGAGGTCGTGCAGCGCGGAGTCCTCGCCGCGGCCGATCTGGAACTTGCTGCGTTCCAGGTACTGGACGTCGGCCGCGGTGTGCCCCTGCGGGAAGAAGCCGGGCGGCTCGTCGGTCTCCAGCAGGGTGCGGGCGGCGAGCCGGCACACCGCCCGCTCCTCGTCGGGGGTGACGCCGAGCCGGTTGAACAGCATGTGGAGCTGCGAGGCCCAGATCCATGCCGTCGCGTCGCGGGTGGTGGCCCGCTCCTCGTCCGCGGTGCTGCCGGCGCGCAGCAGTGCGTCGGCCTCGTGGACGCGGTCCGCCCAACGGCCGAGCCAGCCGGCCGCGGTGCCGGTCTCCAGGCGTTCGCGTACGGCCGTCGCGCGCCGCGCCAGGCCCGTACGCTGCCCCGCGTAGACGGAGTTGACGCGGGCGTGCACGGAGGCGCCCGGTAGCAGCGGCACCTCGGTGACCCATCGCCAGCCCGCCGCCTGGCCGCGCAGCCAGCGGGCCGTGGTCAGCCGGTCCATGCCGAGGGCGCACCCGGTGGCGTGGGCCAGGTCCGCGGCGAGCGTCAGCCGCACCGCCGCGCCCGCTCCGGCACCGCCGACCGCGTGGAGGTCCCGCAGGGCGTCCAGGGCCACCTGCGTCGACGCGGCGAAGACCTCCTCGGCGACCGGGAGGGCCCGCGGGCCGCCGTAGCGGTCGGTCTCGGGGACGTACGGGACCTCGCGGACCTCCCCGTGCCGGGAGGGCCACGGGCCCGGTACCGCCGGCACCTCCTTCGCCGCCCGCGCCAGCTCCCGCGCCAGGTCCGCGGCGGCCGGCGCGCTCAGCCCGCGCACCCGGATCCGCAGGTGGGGGCCGTCCTCGCCGTACCGGATGAAGAACCAGCGGGTGGCGTCCCCGCCGGGCGCGGTGAGCCGGTCGAGGAGCGGGGCCGCCTCACGGAGGAGGAAACGGTCGGTGTCCTCGGTGCTGGAGTGCAGGAAGAGGTGGAGGCTGTGCCAGGTGTCGGTGGTCATCGCGTGCGGTCCTCGTTCGCGGGTGCGGGTGCGGGTGGAGGGGCGGGGTCAGGGGAACGGGTGCGGGTGCAGGGCCAGGTCCTCGTGGCGCAGCGGCCGTTCGGTGCGGCCCAGCCGGTACGGGACCTCCAGCAGCCGGGTCAGCCCGCGGGTCCGCCGGTTGACGTGCCCGAAGGTCATCGGCAGCGAGCCGGGGACGACGACCTTCACGCAGTGCAGGCCGAGCTGGTCGCGCAGCCCCGGTTCGGTCTGGTCGACGGTGATCACCTCCAGGCCGGCCCGGGAGAGCCGCTCCACGGTGGCCCCGAGCAGGTCGGTGAGGTCGCGGACCGGTTCGGGCGCCCCCGGCCAGGCCTCGGCCACCGACACGCAGGGCGTGTCGGCGTGGAGGAACTCCAGGCGCGGGCCCGCCTCGGGCAGGGTGTTCAGCCCGACGTGGTCGTCGAGGCCCACCACCAGCTCCGGGCGGTCCAGCATCGGTCGGAGCCGCTCGGGGTCGCGGGGCCCGCCCTCGGCGAGCGAACGGTGCGCGGATTCCAGCACGTTGGTGACGACCTCGGCCACCGCGGACCTGATCGCGGCGCGCGGGTCGTGGTGGGCGCCCGCCGCGAGGAACATCCGCGGTGCGTCCGGGTGGCCGCCCTCGTACCGGCAGACGGCGACGACCGCCGGGATGCCGAAGTCGTTGGTCGCGTCGAGCAGCGACAGCCGGTAGCCGGCCAGGGCCGCCCGGTCCGCGAGCATGGCCGTGCCGGTGTCCTCGGGCGGTGGCTGGACGCGGCGCAGCGGGGTGGCCGCGTACCAGGCCATGAGGAAGGCGTCGCGTTCGGCGACCTCGAACAGACCGTAGAGCGCTGCCTCTTCGGGGCTGTTGCCGAGTCCGCAGCCGTTGGAGGACTCGTACACCACGCGCGGCCGGCCGGGCCCCGGAACATCCCAGTAGGCGGCGTGCTCGGGGACGGCGACGGCCCGCTGCCGGGTGAGCGACCAGCCCTGCACCCAGTCCATCTCCAGCTCCGGGGTGTACGGGACGGTCGGTGAGGCGGAATGCCCGTGGTGGGCGGGGTCGGGCAGGCCGAGCCGCTCCGGGTCGAGGGCCCGGTCGGGCCCCAGGGCGGCGAAGGAGGCCCGCAGGTCGGTGCGGCGGCCGGTGGGGCGCATGCCCGCGTACCGCTCGACGGCTTCGAACAGGGCGATGCGCTCGCTGTCGGCGAAGTCGCGGGCCCGGCCGTACCCGCCGTCGTCCAGGTCCCGGCCGTCGGTGACGACGGCGGTGGTCAGGGAGAAGGCCGAGTCCTCGGCGCGCATCAGCCGGCGCACCGGGCCGAACCGCTCGTCGTACAGCGCGGCGCGCAGGCCCTCCGCGGTGGTGCGGGAGTTGGGGGCGCGCAGCACGTACGGATCGGGCAGCGGTCGGGGCCCGGCGGGCAGCGGGTCCGCGCCGGCGGCCGTGTCCAGGGGGAGGGGGCGGCACACCGGGCAGCCGCCGACGGGCCGGATGCGGTGGGTGGACCAGGTGCCGCGGCCCAGGTGGACGACGTACACGGTGGCGGTCTCGACGGCGCCGGCGCCGCCCGTACCACCGTCGCCGTCGCGGCCGTCATGGCCGTCATGGCCGTCATGGCCGTCATGGCCGTCATGGCCGTCGGCGCCGTCCAGCAGGTCCTGGGCGAGGGCGCCGACGCAGTCCGCGAGCGCCGGGGACAGGACGCCGGCCAGCTCCAACCCGGGGCTCCGCCACGGCACCCGGCCGCCCGCCGTGGCCAGCCGCTGGTACTCGGCGCAGCTCAGGCAGGCCGCCGCGCCGGGCCACAGTACGGGACCGACCACCGCCAGGGCGCCGTCGAGCCGTACGGGCACCAGGGCCACGGGGTGGCCGAGCGCGTGCCGGCTCAGCTCCTCGGCGAGGCGCGGGGTCCACCGGGGCAGCAGGACCGCGGCCCGGCCGGACGGCAGCGCGAGCGCCGCTCCGGCGTCGAGCACGGGTTGCGCCAGGGTGCCGCCGAGCGGCCCGGAGGCGTCCCGGGGGGCGTTCGCGGCCGGGACGGCTGCCGCCGCCTTCGTCATCGTTCCTCCTCCGGGGTGTGCAGGACGGTGAAGCCGAAGGCCCGCAGCCGGTCGGCTAGTTCCCGGGCCTCCGCCGGGAGGGCCGGCTCCGGTCGGCCGGCGGTGGCGGGGCGGTCCGCTCCGGTCAGGCGTCGCAGCGCGGTCTGGAACGCGGCTTCCCGGCCGGCCAGGTCGGCCAGCCAGCCGCCGGTCCAACCGGGGTCCTCCCAGGCGGCCGTGCGCACTCCGGCGGCGGCCAGCGGGGCGACGGCGCCGCCGGACGGCGGCGGGCTCCCGGCCGGAAGTCCGGCGTCGCGCGCGCAGAGCGCGGACACCGCGGCGAGCGCGGCGAAGGCGGCCGCGTCCCCGGGGGTCGCCTCGACGGCTTCGCCGAGCACCGGGCCGGCGGCCGGCCCCGTGCCGTGGACCACGGCGTGGTGGACCTGCGCGCCCGGGGCGGCCCGGAACACCTCCAGGCGCGCCGACACCCCGAGACGGACCGTCAGCGTGGTCCACCAGTGCCCGGCCTGCGGATGGCCGGTCCACTCCCCCGGGTCCCCGGGCGTACGGTCCGCCGCGCGCCCGAGGCGGTCGGCCGCCGCAGCGCGCAGGGCGCGCCCCGAGGCGTGCCCCGGATCGGCGCCGACGGTGTAGCCTGCCCCGCCCAGCCGCAGTTCGGCGGCCCGGCAGAACACCTCCAGGCGCGCCAGGTCCAGCCGCGGCGCGCCACCGACCGGGCCTTCGAGGCCCGCAAGGCCGTCCGCGGGCCCGGCCCCGGAGGGCGCGCAGGCCGCGAGCGGCACGGGAAGCTGCGGCAGGCTCCCCGGGAGGGGCTCGGGCAGCAGCCCGCACCGCCGGTCGCCGAGGGCCGTCACCCGGCGGAGCGCCTCGGCGAGGGTGCCCGCGGGTGCCAGGTCGCCCCGCCGGTCGGCGTCGATCCGTTCCGGGCCCAGCCAGCTGCGGTACTCGGCCCGCAGCGGCCGGGCGTCCGCGAGGAGCACCGCGGGCAGACCGGGGAGCAGGCGCCCGTCCTCACCCTCGTCCGCGGGGTCCGGCAGGCCGGCCGCGGCGCAGAGCAGCCGGTGTGCCGCGGCGCCGCCGATCAGGGTGGCGGGCAGGCGCGGGGGGCCGGCGGGGGCGGCCGCGGCCTTGGCGAGCCGTGTCTCCAGGGCGGTCGCGTCCGCGCGGATCTGGGCGGCGCTGCCGGGGGCCGTGGCATAGCCGGCCCCGCCGCACAGCCCGGCCGCGACGCCCCGGTCCGGACCGGACCCGCGGGCGTACAGCAGGATGCGCCCCGCGGGCAGGGCCGGGTCGGCGGCGTACGAGACGGGCAGCCCGCCCGCGGCCAGTGCTCGCCCGGCGGCCCTGGCCAGCGGCCCGTCGGGGGATGCGGCCACCACCTCCGCCCGCGTCGTGGCCAGCGCGGCGGCCGCGGCGGCGGGATCCTCGGCCGCGGCTTCGAGCCACGGGGCGTCCGAGCCGGACCCGCCGACGGAGCCGGCAGGGCCGGCAGGGTTGACGGCGGGGACGGCAGGGCCGGCAGGGTTGACGGCGGGGACGGTGACGAGCAGGTCGTACTCGTCCAGCCGGCCCAGGAGCGTGTCCACCGCGGTCCGCAGGGCGGAGTCCGGCTCGATGCCGTCCAGCAGATCCTCGAGCCGGCCGTCCCGCAACGGCCCCTCCAGCAGCCGCCACAGGGTGGGCAGTGCCTTGCTGCCCTCCAGGGTGACGCTCCCCCGCCGGCCCCGCAGGTGCAGGCCGTCCCGCACCACGGTCACGGCGACGTCGGGACGCAGCCGACGTACGGGCGCGGCGGGAGCGGGGGTGGCGGCGGCGGCGGCCGGAACGACTACCGGAGCAGAAGGACCAGGAGCAGGTGCAGGAGCAGCGGACCGTGCGGTGCTCATGAGCGCGCCTCCACGGCCTCGATGACCGCGTCGATCTCCGCCCGCCAGTCGCATCCGGTCAGCCCGGGAACCGTACCGATGACCAGGTACGCGGCCAGGTAGCGTTCCAGCGGCCGGATGTCACAGATGGCGAAGAGCCGGTACAGGGCGTTGGTGCAGGCCCGGTACACCAGGTAGTCGGGACGGCTCCACATCGCGCCGTGCGGGTCGGAGCGGCGCAGCAGGCGGTGGAACTCGCTGTAGCGGGTGCGGAGGTCCTGGTTCCAGCGGGCGTGCACCTCTTCGTCTCCGGTGGCGGCGGCCCGCGCCCGGTACTCCAGCGGTACGCCGTGGAGGTCGGCGCCCGCGTCGTAGCGGCTCTGCGCCAGCTGCCAGGCCCCCGCCGAGAAGTCCGCCCAAGCCCGCTCCCAGCCCTGGGCACCGCCCTCGGCGATCCGGCCGACGAGCGCGGTGACGGAGCCGCCCGCGCGTTCCGCGTGGCGCTGGAAGCTGCTGCGGATCCGGCCGTCCGGGTCGTCGTGGACGAGGAAGTCCTCCAGGTGGGAGACGTATGAGAAGTGGCCTCCGGCCAGGCCGTCGGGGTGGGCGCAGGCGTGCGCCGCCAGGGCGGTGACGGCGAGCCGGAGCCGTGCCTGCGGGGTGTCGCCGTGCTCACCGAGGAAGCCGGCGCCGGCCGTCAGCGGACGGATCCCGGCCCGCAGCAGGTCGTCGCGCAGGTCGGCACCGTCGTCCCCCAGCAGCCCGACGAGGGGGGTGCGGTCGACGGCCTCGATGCGGACCGTGTTGTCGGGGACGATCGGCCCGTACGGCGGCGGGATGAGCTCGCTGCGCCCGGCCTGGGCGGCCCGCTCAAGCAGCTCGGCCTCCGTGAGGTCGCCCTTCGAGGGGTGTGCGCGGAGCCAGTCTCGGATCCGGGCGGCAGCGGCCGCGGCGGCCGTGTCCACGCGCGCGGACGGCCCCTGGAGGCGCAGCCGCAGGTGGGGTCCGTGCAGCCAGTGTCGTTCGACGTGGGCGGCCAGGCCGTCCGCCGTACAGGCCTCGGCGAGGGGGAGCATCACCTCCCTCAACAGGGACGCCTTGACGGGGTGGTGGTAGTAGGCGACCACATCGCGGGCGCCGTCGTCCTGGGGCTGCATGCCTGGCACGCTCCGTTCCTCTGTCGTCTGTCGGCGGGTCATCGCTGCGTCCGTCCGGCCCGGTAGACCTCCAGGACGAGCTCGACCGCGCGGGTGGGCACGTCGAGGCCGCCGGGGGCGGGCAGCGCTTCTTCGAGGACGGCGCCGTCGGCGTACCGGGAGAGCCATTTGGGCAGGCAGCGCAGGTGCAGGGCGTTGCCGAGGTCCACGAACTGGGGCTTCGGGCGGTCGAGCCGGGCCAGGAAGTCCTCGGCGGCGCGGCCGGTGGGTGCGGTGGCGGCCGGGTGCAGGAAGAGCTGTCCGGGCAGGTCCAGCAGGGCGCGCCAGCGGGCCACGGCCTCCGCGGGGACGGCTCCGGCGGCGCCGAGGTCGGCGCGCAGTTCCCTTACGACACCGGGCGGCAGCAGCCAGCGGCGGCGGTCGAGCACCACGTGGCGGTGGCGCAGGCGGGGGGTGAGGGCGACGCGGCCGCCGGGAGCGGTGAGGGTGTGCCGGGGGGCGAGCGCCCTGAAGTCGACGACGCCGTGGGGCTGGTCGCACAGGTGGGCCCCGATGCGGCGCGGGAGCAGGACGGGCGCGAGGAAGCCGAGGTAGAGCACGTCCAGGTGTTCGCCGGAGCTCTTGAGCCGGATGCGGACCTGGTCGGCGGCTGCGTCGTGGACGAGTTCGAGGTCGGCTTCGGCCAGGGAGGCCCGGCTGCGGTCGGGGCCGATCTCGTCGGGGACCAGCAGCGGGTGGAGGTTGGCGTTGAAGCCGCCGACGGGCCGGATCTGCGCGGCGCGGGCGGCGGGCCCGAGGCCGCGCCGGATCTGCCGGGACACCTCGGCGGCGGCCCGCGGGTCGAGTGCGTCGAGGAACCGGCTGGTGAAGCGGCCCCAGCCGCCGTACACGTGGTTGACGCACAGCAGGCCGCGGGCCGGGTCCCGCTGGAGGAAGTAGGCGTAGCTGAGGGGCCGTTCGACGGCCCAGCCGGGCAGCCGGTCGCCGAGTCCGCGGAGCAGGTCCGGCGGCAGCACGACCTCTTCGGCCACCGCGGCACCGCCCTGGCCGCCGCCCGCGGCTGCGGTCGCGCTCGCAGCTGTGGTCGCGCTCGCAGCTGCGGCTTCCCGGATCCGGTCGGCCGCCTCGGCGCGCAGGCGGGCCAGTTCGGCGACACCGGTGGGCAGGGCGTCACGGCCGGCGGGGTCGAGGAGGGCGAGGTTGCCGGCGGTCTCCCAGGCCTCGGCCACGTCGGCGCCGAACTCCCACGGGTGGGCGCAGCGGCCGCCGGGCCCGTACCGTTCGACGAAGCGGTCGCGAATGACGCGGCGTACGAGGTGGCCCAGGTCGAAGAGTTCGGCGAGGGCGGTGGCCTCGCCGAGCGCCTCGTGGTCGGCGGCGCCGAGGAGGCCGTCGAGTTCGAGCGGGTGCGGGGCGACGACGTCCTCCGACAGGACGGTCAGCGGGGCGGAGACGGCCGGGACGGGCCGTCCGGCGTCGGCCAGTTCCGCCGTCCACCGCTCGGACAGGGAGGCGAGGAGTGCGGGCCGCCGGGCTGCGGGTGCGTCGGCGAACGCGGCGGTGTCCCGGTCGAGTTCGACGAGGCGGTCGGCGCGGGCGGCGTCGGCGGCGCGGTCCGCTTCGCCGGGCGCAGCGGCGGCGGTCTCGCGCAGCCATGCGGCGAGGCGGTCGAGGGGTTCGGCGTCCTGCGGCGGGACCGGGTCGTCAGGTACCAGCAGGCCCGCCTGTCCGAGGCGGTCGAGGAAGGCGCCGGCCGCGGCGGGGGCCTCGCCTCCGGCCCCGTTGAGGGCGGCGGCCAGCAGCCGCGTCAGCTCGTCCAGGGGCACGGCGGCTGCCCGGGTGTGCTCGGTGACCAGGCGCAGCGGTCCGCCGTAGGCCAGTTCCGCCTCGTCCTCGCCGGGGACGAGGTAGCGGCCCCCGGCGAAGGAGGACCGCGCGCGGGAGTAGGTGGCCCGCCCGTCGGTGATGCGGGCGGTGCTGGTGGTGCGGTGCGGGAGTCCGGCGCGGCGGTGCGGGGAGTCGAGGAGGGCGAGGGTGAGGGCGGCCGTCAGGGTGCGGTTGGGTTGCACCAGGGCGCGGAAGGGGCCGTCGAAGCGGGGCCCGGCGCCCCAGGAGCGCACCGAACCGGTCGGGGGCGCGGCGGGGCCCGGGTCGGTGCGGAGGGGCCCCCAGCCGACGGCGGTGAACCAGGACAGCGGGCTGGTCTTGGTGCTGGCCCGCAGGGCGTAGCGCAGCACGCTGGCCTCCTCCTTGCGGGCGCGGCGGTCGGCCGCGCCGGTGGCGGCGCGGGCCACGGCCCGGTGCAGGTCGGCGCTGGTGAGGGCGACGGCCCGGGCCAGGGCGGGGTCGCTGCACAGGGCGGCGAGGGCGGTGCGTTCGGCGGCCAGGGCCCGTTCGGCGGCGGCGTCGAGCCCGTCGAGCAGGGCGCGGCGGCTCTCGCGCAGGTCGATCCAGGCGGCGAGCCGGGGCATCCGGTCGGGCAGGTCGCCGAGGCGGGCCAGCAGGGCGGGCCGGGGCTCGCGACCGTTGTGCAGTGCGCGGCGCAGGGGAAGGACGACGTCGCGGTGGAAGTCGGCGGGATGGCCGTCCCGGCTGTCGTGCAGGTCGTCGCAGAGCGGAACGGTGGTGCGGAGCAGCTGTGCGTCGAGCCGGTGCAGGCGGTCGAGCAGGGCGCGGAACGCGGTCGCGGCCGGGTCCTCGGCCGGGTGGGCGAGCACGGTGGCGCGGGCCAGCGCGTAGGGTGCCGACCGGACCCGGTAGCCGTCGGCACCGACGCGGTCGCCGACGCCGGTGGTCGAGTCGGCGACGGCCGTGGAATACGGCTGCGGCATGGGGTTCCCCGTCCTGTCGGTGGTGGTGCGCGGGCCTCCCGCCGCACGCGGGGTGCGGCGGGAGGCTCTGGGTGTGCGTGCGGTGGTGATGTGGTGCCGTTAGAACGGCTGCGGGTACTGCGGGTGGGCGCAGGAGGAGGAGCCGCAGGAGCAGGAGCTGCCTCCGTTGGACGCCCCGCCCTCGGGCAGCGCGATGGTGTCCCGCATGGAGGTCACCGTGAGGTCTCCGAGGTCGAGGTCCTCGATCTCGAATGCCGTGGTGCCGCTTTCACCGGTCATGGCTGTTTCCTCTCGTTGAGGGTCTGCTGGTCGGAATCGGTGCGGTGTACGCGTGTGCGCATGAACGCGTGTGCGCATGAACGCGTCTACGCATGGACGCGTGTGCGCATGGACGCGTGGACGCCGGTCGTCAGCCGACGAAGATGTCGCTGTCCAGGGTCGGCTTGTTGCAGGAGGACGAGGCCTGGCAGGAGCAGGAGCCCCAGGACGCCCCGCCCTCGGGCAGCGCGGCGGTGTCGCGCATGGCGGTGACGGTGAGGTCACCGAGGTCCAGGTCGAGGTCCTGGAGGTCGAATTCGGACATGCGTATCTCCCGGAAATTGGAGGTGGAAAAGCGAATGCGCGATGCACGAAATACCGCAGTCACGGGATGCCGATAACGCCGACATCCGGGACTGCTTTCGAGCTGAAAAAATATTGCCGGGCTCACCGCACGGCCACAAGGGAGCACAGAACAAACACAATTAGATTGTCAGGTCCACGCCTTCTGGCCTGTTCCGTGCGGCCTGAAACCAACCAGCCGAAAAAAATCAAGAACTACGCGTTCCGCATTACGCATGGCCGCATGTACCGCCGGTCGATCGCAGCTACGACCTGCGGTTTCCCGGCCCATAGGCCCCAAAAGTCAGCACCGGACCAGCACCGGAGCGAGAGGGGCCGGCTCGGAGCGGCAACGAGGGCAACTCCGCGAACTACCAGGACCTCCCGCCACCTTCGCGAGAAACTCCTGGACGTTGCCTGAACGCGGCATCAGCACGGCGGCCGGAGCGGCGCGCTCGACCGCCTCGGCTGTGTCGGTCCAGCCAGGGAGGCGAGGCGCTGCTGCTATGCGAGGCTGCGGGTCAAAGGCGACGGACATCGGCCGCCCGCGACATCCTCCACGACGACCAGGACGCTTTGAACCTGTGGGCGCTCAACCGGTGGGCACAGGACGGCACGGAGGTGCTGCACCGCCTCCCGGATCGGTTCGATTCCTACGAGCTGCACCCCTTCCTGGAGCACAGCGACTGCGTCCGCCGCTACACTCTCCGTCCGCCCGAGCGCAGTGATGCGCAGGCCTGGAGGCCGCGCCGCAGCCGGTCCGCTATGGCGTCGGGGACCGCTTTGGTGTCCGTCATCTCGTCCGTCTCCGGACCCTGCAGCGGCGAGCCGGGACTCCTCCGCGTGCCTGCGGGCGGGCAGGCTGCCGACCTCCTTCGTCTGCTGCCCCCGGAGCGGATCCCGCAGATCATCGCGTCGTGGGCGGCGGGCCTACCGGGGGAGTACGCCATGCCCGACTGGCCCGCACGCCCCCGGGACGCGCTGGTCGTCGGCGCTCAGCGGGTTCCCTCATACGGCCAGCATGCGGTTGTTGCCCATGGCGCTTTCGGCGTCGGCGGCGTACGGCTGCTCCGGTGCGTCGGTGCGGTTACTGGCGGCGACGTGCCAACGGGGCTCGGCGGCCCGGAAGTCCTGTCGCCCCTGTTCGGGCAGCGCGGGCCCGTCTTGGCGGGCCGGCGCGACGGCGTGCCCGGGTCCCCGCGGAGCAGGGCGATTCGTGGCAGCCCCGCTTTCGGGCCGGAGACGGCCCCCACAGGCGCGCCCGGGCGGCGGTGTGGGTGGGGTTCACATGCCCGGGGCGGTAAGTGTGGTGACGGGCAACATGTGCGGCTGACCTGGGCGTTCCTATGGTGTGGCGACACGGAAACGTCCCCAGCCCCGTCCGGAAGTGGTACTCATGGCCGCCTCTGCCACACCGTCCCCAGCCCCCGGCAGCATCAAGCGCATCGTCGCCGCCAGCCTCATAGGCACCACCGTCGAGTGGTACGACTTCTTTCTCTACGGCAGCGCCGCCGCCCTGGTGTTCAACAAACTGTTCTTCCCCGCCACTGATCCCCTGACCGGGACGCTGATCGCGTTCATCACCTATGCGATCGGGTTCGTGGCCCGGCCGCTCGGCGGGGTGGTCTTCGGCCACTTCGGCGACAGGGTGGGGCGCAAGAGCCTGCTGGTGGTCAGTCTGCTCATGATGGGCGGGGCCACGTTCGCCATGGGGCTGCTGCCCACGTACGCGAGCATCGGCGCGGCAGCCCCCGTCCTGCTGACCGTGCTGCGCCTGGTGCAGGGCTTCGCGCTGGGCGGTGAGTGGGGTGGCGCGGTGCTGATCGTGTCCGAGCACGGCGGGGACCGGAACCGCGGGTTCTGGGCCTCCTGGCCGCAGGCGGGTGCACCGGGCGGGAACCTGCTGGCCACCGGTGTCCTCGCGGTGCTGGCGGCCGTGCAGTCGGACGCGGCGTTCCTCGCCTGGGGCTGGCGCGTCCCCTTCCTGCTGTCCGGTGTCCTCGTGGTCGTCGGCCTGTGGATCCGGCTCAGCGTCTCCGAGTCCCCGGTCTTCCTCGCCGCGCAGGCCCGGGCCCGGGCCGAAGCCGCCCGCGGGGCCCGGGAGAAGGCCCCGGTGGTGGAGGTGCTGCGGCGCAGCCCGCGGCAGGTGCTGATCGCCATCGGCACCCGCTTCGGCGAGAACATCTCGTACTACGTGCTCACCTCCTTCCTCCTCGTGTACGTCACCACCCACCTCGGCCTGCCCAAGAGCACCGCCCTCAACGCGGTCCTGATCGGCTCGGCCGTCCACTTCGCCGCCATCCCGGCCTGGGGCGCCCTCTCGGACCGGATCGGCCGGCGACCGGTCACCCTGATCGGCTCGGCCGGCATGGCCCTGTGGGCCTTCGGGTTCTTCGTGCTCGTCGACTCGGGGTCGTTCGCCGTCATCACCGCGGCCGTCACCGTCGGGCTGCTGCTGCACGGGGCCATGTACGGGCCGCAGGCCGCCTTCATCTCCGAGATGTTCGACACCGAGGTCCGCTACTCCGGTGCCTCGCTGGGCTCCCAGCTCGCCTCGATCGTCGCCGGGGCGCTCGCGCCGATCATCGCCGTGGAGCTCCTCAAGGACCACGGCTCCTCGGTGCCCGTCTCCCTCTACCTGTGCGCTGCCGCGCTGGTGACCACCCTGACCGTCGCCCTCGCCCGGGAGACCCGCGGCCGCGACCTGGCCGTGGGGAGCGGGGCCGCCGCCGGCCCTGCGTCCGCGTCCGCGCACGCGTACGGGACTGCGGCCGCGGCCGGGCCCGACCCCGCCTGAGCCGGGCCGGACCCGCACGGGAGAATGCCGCCATGACCTCCGCGAAGGACCCCGGCACCGCACCCGGCGGGGCGGCGGCCGCCCTGCGGGAACTGCTCGGCCTGCTCCACGAGGGCGCCCCGGTCGAGCAGTTCACCCGGCCCGCGGAACGGGCCCGGGCGGCCGGGGCGGGCCCCGCCGAGCAGGCCCTGGTGGCGGAGGCCACGCAGGTGGCGCTGGAGGTGCGGCGCACCCTCGACCAGCGTCGGCGGCGCGAGGCGGAGCTGACGGCCCTGTTCGACACCGCCGGCGACCTCGCCGCGCTGCGCGACCCGGACGCGGTGCTGCGGGCCATCGTCCACCGGGCCCGCATGCTGCTCGGCACGGACGTGGCGTACCTGACGCTCAACGACCCGGTCGCCGGGGACACGTTCATGCGGGTCACCGACGGTTCGGTGTCCGCCGCCTTCCAGCAGCTGAGGCTCGGCATGGGCGAGGGCCTCGGCGGGCTGGTCGCCCAGACGGCCCGCCCGTACGCCTCCGCCGACTACCGGACCGACGACCGGTTCCGGCACACGCCCGCCATCGACCACGGGGTGCAGGAGGAGGGGCTGCGCGGGATCCTCGGCGTACCGCTGCGGGTCGGGACCCGGGTCATCGGGGTGCTGTACGCGGCCGACCGGGCGGTGCGCGCCTTCGCCCCCGACGCGGTGGCGCTGCTGGCCTCGCTCGCCGACCACGCGGCCGTCGCCATCGACAGCGCCCGGCTGCTGGAGGAGACCCGGGCCGCGCTCGTCGACCTGGAGGCCGCGACCCGGACGGCCCGGGAACGGAGCGAGGAGATGCGGCGCGCGGCCGAGACCCACGACCGCCTGACCCGGCTCGTGCTGCGGGGCGGCGAGGTCGGCGACGTCGCCCGGGAGGTGGCCGCCCTGCTCGGCGGAGGTGACCTGGTGGTGTACGACGCCGACGGGGCGGAGCTCGCGCGGGTCGGCGCGGAGCCGGTGGGCGTGCCGGACGGCGCCCTGGCCGGTGCGCTGGCCGCGTCCCGGTCCGGCGGTCGTGCGGTCGAGGTCGGCGGGGTGTGGGTGTGCGCCGTGCTGGCCGGGCCGGAGCTGCTGGGCGGGCTGGCCCTCGGCGGGCGCCCCGGGCTCTGCGACAGCGAGCGGCGGCTGTTCGAGCGGGCCGGACTGGTGACGGCCCTGCTGCTCCTGCTGCGCCGGTCCGTCGCCCAGGCGGAGGACCGGGTCCGCGGTGAGCTGCTCGCGGACCTGCTCGCCGCGCCGCCGGCCGGGCGGGTCCACGACTCCGACAGCCGGCTCCTGCGGGCCCGCCGGCTCGGGGTGGACCTCGGCCGGCCGCACGCCCTGGTGGTGCTCGACTGCGACGCCGCCCTGCGGTCGCGGCTGGCCGCCGAGGCGGGGCGGCACGCCCGCGCCCGCGACGGCCTGGCCGGCCCGCACCAGGGGCGGGTCGTCCTGCTCGCCCCGGCCGACGACCCGGGCGCCCTCGCCCGCACCCTGGCCGCCGACCTCGGCCGGGCCCTGGGTGCGCCGGTCACCGCGGGCGCCGCGGGTCCGGCGGCGGCCGGGCCCGCGGCGCTGCCGGGCGCGTACGCGGAGGCGGTGCGCTGCCTGGAGGCGATGCACGCGCTGGGCCGCACCGGGCAGGGCGCCGGCCTGCCCGACCTCGGGTTCCTCGGGGTGCTGCTGGGCGGTGGGGCGGACGTGGGCGCGTACGTGGACCGGGTGCTCGGGCCGGTGCTGGAGTACGACGCGCGGCGCGGCACGGAACTGGTCCGGACCCTGGAGGCGTACTTCGCGGAGGGGGCCAGCCTGGCCCGTACGAAGGACGCCCTCCACGTGCACGTCAACACGGTGGTCCAACGCCTGGACCGCATCGGGCAGGTCCTGGGCGGGGACTGGAACACTCCGGCCGGCGCGCTGGAGGTCCAGCTCGCCCTGCGGATCCTGCGCGCGGGCCCCGCCGCCTTCCCCCGCCCGGGGGAGGTCGGGCGGCGGGACGGCGACCGCGGAGGTGGTGGCGGCCCCGGGTAGGGGCGCGGGGCGGGGCGAGCCACGACGGGGCCGGTCGCCGGTGCGGCTCGGCGCGGCGGGCCCGGCGCCGTCAGTCCTCCCGCGGGGTGTGGTGGCCGGCCCACGGGCCGAAGGTGAAGTCGGCGCCCCGGCGGTGGACTTCGAACGCGCCCGGCCCGGCGAGGTGGGCGGGGACCAGCAGCTCGCGGCGGTCGGCGGCCCGTTCGAGGACGCGGCGGCGGGTCGCGGCCGCACCTCGCGGGTCCATGCAGAAGCAGCTGTTGCAGGAGGGACGGAGGATCTGGACCGGGCTGTGGAGCAGGTCGCCGACGAAGACGGCCCGTTCGCCGCGGGATTCCAGGCGCAGCACGGCCGAGCCGGGGGTGTGGCCGGGGGCGGCCTCCAGGGTGAGGTGCTCGTCGATGCGGTGGGCGCCCTCCCACAGGACGGCCTGTCCGGCCCGGTGGACGGGGGCGATGCTGTCCTCGTGGATCAGCCGCTCGTCCTCCCGCAGGCCCTGGCCGTAACCGTTCCCGGGGCCGAAGTGGTGGTCGTCGGCGGCCGGGACGAGGTAGCGGGCGTTGGGGAAGGCCGGGACCCATTCACCGTCCGCGTCGACGGTGTTCCCGCCGACGTGGTCGGCGTGCAGGTGGGTGTTGACGACGGTGTCGACGTCCTCGGGCCGGACGCCGGCGCGGGCGAGGTCGCCGAGGAGGTCGCCCTGCCGGTGGTGGAAGTGCGGGGTGCCGGGCCGCTCGCGCCCGCTGCCCACGCCCGTGTCGACCAGGACCGTCCGTCCGCCGCTGCGCACCACCCAGGTCTGCAGGGCGAGGACGGCGAGGTCGCGGTCGGGGTCCCAGTGGTCCGGTGCCAGGGAGGCCTCGTCGTCCTTCCACACCTGCGGTCCGGCGTCCGGGACGAGCTCGCGGGCGGGAGCGAACGCGCCCTGCCACTCCACGACCCGGATGATCTCGACGTCGCCCAGCACGATGGTCTGCGTGTTGTTGTCGTTGCTCATGACGTCCACCGTAGGAAGGGGAGTTGAGCCGCTCAATGCGCGAGCGGCGCGTACGGATACGCCGTTGTCTCAGGCGTGCGGCGGGCGGGCAGCGGCCGGCGGGCAGGGAGGGCGGTTACGCTGGCGCGATGGACGTGGTGAGCGATGCGATCTCGGCGGTGCGGATCGGGCGGCCCTCCTCGCAGCGGGTCCGGGTGCGCGGGCGGTGGTGCACGCGGTTCGCCCCGTACGACGGGGCGGGCTTCCACGTGGTGTTGGAGGGCGGTTGCTGGCTGCTGCCCGAGGCGGGTCCGCCCGTCTCGCTGGCCGCGGGGGACGCGGTGCTGCTGCCGCACGGTACGGGCCATGTGATGGCCGACTCCCCCGCCGACGCCGAGAGGGTGGCCCGGGCGGTGCCGTTCGACCAGGAACCGGAGGGGGTACGGGCCGGGACGCTGCTGGTGCCCCCGGCCGGCCTGCGCGGTACGGACGGCCCCGCCGACGGACCGGACGGCGGCGGGCCCGGCGGCGTCGGACCGGGCGACGGCGGGCCCGACCAGGTCGGCGGCGGACCGGCCGTGGAGTTGCTGTGCGGCAAGTACCGGCTCGACCGGAGCCGCGCGCACCCGCTGATGCTGGAGCTCCCCGCGGTGGTCCACCTGCCGAACCGCGTGGGCGGCTCTCTCGAACTACGGGCCGCCATCGACCTGCTGGGCGGCGAGCTGGACGGGGCGCGGCCGGGCTCGGCGATGGCGGTGCCCAGCCTGCTCGACCTGCTGCTCGTGTACATGGTCCGGGCGTGGATGGCGGAGGGCTCCCGCGGAGCCTGGCCGGCCGCCCTCGGCGACCCCGTCGCGGCCGCCGCGCTGCGCGCCCTGCACGCGGACCCGGCCGCGCCGTGGACGGGTGAACGCCTCGCCGCCCGCGCGGGGGTGTCCCGGGCCACGCTGGCACGCCGGTTCACGGCACTGGTGGGCCGGCCCCCGATGGCCTACCTCGCCTGGTGGCGGCTGACGTACGCGGCCGCCCTGCTCCGCGACACCGCGGATCCCCTCGCCGCCGTCGCCCACCGGGTCGGGTACGGCACCGCGTACGCCTTCTCGCACGCGTTCAGCAGGGAGTTCGGGACCACGCCCGGCCGGTACCGGGCGGCCCGGGCAGTTCAGGAGCCGTGAGCGGCCGGGGACGGGCCCGGGGCGTGTCCCCGGGCGTGGTCCGCGCCGCTCACGGCTCGCGGTCGTGCCGGGCCGGACGGCCGTCCGGCGGGCTCAGTGGCCCCAGCGGCCTCAGCGGGCCGGGCACTCCTTCCAGGAGAAGTGGTACACGGTGCCGATGCCGCCGTCCGTGGAGTCGACGGTCATGTAGCTGACCTTGCTGGTGTCGGAGGTTCCGACCTCCGCGCGCAGCTCGGTGTTGATGTTGAGGTTGCGCTTCTCGCCGCACGGGGCGAAGACGAGGGCCGAGATGCTGGCGGTGTCGGTCACCTGCCAGTTGTCCTCGAGCGCGCCATGGAACTGGTGGGTCCGGTAGGCGGTCTGGCTCATGCCCTGGAAGTAGTAGCTGGCCTTCTGCGTGCCGACCGCACCCTCGGCGAGGCTGCCGAAGCCGCGGTAGTCGACCTTCGCCACCGCATAGGTGTAGCCCTGGGGGACGTTGACGACGAGGGAGAGGAGGCAGTTCTTGCGGCCCGCGGTGACGGAGCTGCCGCCGCCGGCCTGGGCCAGGTAGTCGCTGTAGGTGACGGTGAACGCCGAGTTGTCGGGGGCGACGGCGACGCTCGCGGTGCCGGGGCGGCAGCCCGAGCCGTTGACGCTGGCGACGTCGACGCCCACCTGCCCCGGAGGAGCCACCGGGGCGGCGCCGGGGGCGGCGCCGGCCGCGGGCGACAGGGCGACCAGACATCCGGTCGCGGCGACGACGGTCAGTGCGGTGCGAAGTGGCTTGATCACAGTGGCCATGGATAACCACCGCCGGACGACCGTCCATCTCACTGGGCACGGGCGCTCACCCTCTCGGACTCCCCGATTCACCGAAGAAACGTTTCATCGGCGGCTTCCGGCGGCCGAACGGCCCTGAGCGGCACACCGTCCGCCGCAGTACGGGGAGTCGAACCGCGACAAACAGCCGTTTTCTTCTACTCTGGGCCCTTTCGGGAGTGGGAGGAGAGCAGCTCATGGCGGATCGGTGTGGGTTCGTACGGCGGTCGGCCGCCCTCTGCGCCGGTACGGTCGTGGCCGCGCTCGCCTCCCTCACCCCGGCGACCTCCCTCACCCCCACAGCCGCCCTCACCCCAACACCCGCTCTCACCCCAGCAGCCGCCCCAGCCCCAGCAGCCTCACTCAACCCGGCGGCCGCCCAGACCCCCGCTGCCCAGACCCCCGCCGCCCGAGCCCCCGCCGCACGGGCCTCGTCCGGAGCACGGACGCGGACCGCCCCCGCACCGGCGGTCCCGGACCCCGGCGAGGCCGCCGTCCTCGGCGAGGCGCACGCCCGGGCCCACGCCGAGCGGCGCCGCGCCACGGCCGGCGCCGAGGACTACCCGCAGGCCAAGCGCAGCTCCGGGCTGGCCGCGCTGACCCTCTCGCAGCGCAAGACCAACGACGCGCTGCCGGCCGCCCGGTTCGGCCGGTTCACGGAGTTCTTCCCCTCCCCCGACTTCGGCGTGCACACGGCCCTGCTGCCCACCGGCAAGGTGCTGCTGTTCTCCTTCGAACGGGTGGAGGTCAACCCCACCAAGGAGACCGGCCCCACCGACCGCATCGGCCGGACCAACGCGGGCCGCGCCTTCCTCTGGGACCCCGCCCTCGGCACCGGGGCCCGTGCGTTCCGGAAGGTGGAGCCGCCGACCGTCCTCATGCCCGACGGCCTGAACGCCCCGCGCCCGGCGCCGTTCTTCTGCGCCGGGCACGCGTACCTGCCCAACGGCATGGTCGGGGTGTTCGGCGGCAACACCGGCGGCAAGGGCGGCAGCGGGGCCAAACTGTCGTTCGTGTTCGACCCGTGGACCGAGACCTGGTTCCGCAACCAGGACATGTCCGTCGGCCGCTGGTACCCGTCGGTGGTGACCGGGGCGGACGGCCGGCAGATCATCATGTCCGGCCAGTCCGAGCGGGGTACGGGCACGCCGACTCCGGTGGTGGAGCGGTTCCCCGCACTGCGGCATCCCGTGCCCTGGCGCACGTACGACATCCCCGTCGGGCTGGCGTCGGAGCGGCTGCGGGTGGACGCGCCGTTCCGCAACGACTACCCGCACCTGTTCTCGCTGCGCGACGGGATGGTCTACGGCCTGGGCCGGGACGCCGACCAGCAGTGGCTGTTCGACCCGGTCAAGGAGACCCGGTCCGACCTGCCCCGGCGCCCGGCCGACTTCCGCGGCTACGGTTCGGCGGTGCCCCTGCCCGCCGGGCTGCGCGGCCCCGACTCGGTCCTGGTCCTCGGCGGGGACCCGCGGGACCCGAACACCTACCGGCTGTCCGGCGGCCGGTGGACCACCGAGGAGCCGCGGGCCTTCGGCCGTACGCAGGACGACACGCTGATCCTGCCGGACGGCACGCTGCTCACGGTCAACGGCTCCCTGGACACCCGGGACTACGGGCACGGGCCGTTCAATCCGAAGGCCGACCTCAAGTACCGGCAGATCGAGCTGCGCGACGCGCACGGCCGGTGGCGGCTCGGGCCGGCGCAGCGGCTGCCGCGCGGCTACCACTCCAACGCCCTTGTCCTGCCGGACGGCCGGGTGCTGGTCACCGGAGACGAGCTCCAGCAGATCGCGAACGACCCCGACATCGGCGACGAGATGGACGGCAGCATCGAGCTGTACGAGCCGCCGTACCTGCACCAGGGCGGCGACCGGCCCGCCCTCGGCCGGGTGCCCGCGGGCGAGCTCGGCTACGGGACGGACTTCGAGGTGGCCAGCTCCACCGCGGCCGCGGTCACCCGGGCCGTGCTGCTGGCGCCGACCACGGTCACGCACGCGGTGAACACCAGTCAGCGGCACCTCGAACTCGCCGTGACGGCCCGCCCCGCCGCCGGCCGCGCCACAGGGACCGGCGGCACCCTCGGCCTGCGGACGCCGCCGAGCGCGGCCGACGCCCCGCCCGGCTACTACCTGCTGTTCCTCCTCGACGGCAAGGGCGTGCCGAGCACCGGGAAATGGGTGAAGCTCGGCGTCCGATGACGGCGCACCGCGCCGCCGGCCGGCCCCGCCTCCGCCTCCGCCTCAGGACGAGGGGGGCGGCTCGACCGCTCGACCCGGGTCGGCCAGTCGGTGAGCAGCGCCTCCACGGGGACGGCGTCGCGCGCGGACAGGGCGTCCAGCAGGGCCCGTTCGTTCGCCGGTGCTCGGTGAACGCCCGGTCGACGAGCTCGCGCCCGCGGGGGTGAGCGCGACGACACGTCCGCGGCCGTCGGCCGCGGACCGGCGGCCCTCGCACAGCCCGTAGCGGCGGTAGGACGGGTTCAGCCGGTCGGTCAGCAGCAGGCCGAGGTGGTGCAGCCGGCCCGACCACCCCCTGTACGGGGCCGCCCTGCGGGCCCTGCCCGCCGGGCTGCTCCTCCTCGCCGTCGCCCGGAAGCTGCCGAGCGGCTCCTGGTGGTGGAAGTCGCCGCCGTCCGACGCCCTGAACACCGGCTGCTTCTTCGCCCTGGTGTACGTCGCCGCCCAGCGCCTGTTCGGCCACGTCCTCGCGAAGCGGTGGAGCGCGTAGGCCGACGTGCCGGCGTCGACGGTGCGGCAGTTCTGCGGCGTCCTGCTGAGCCCGGCGGGCGTGTTCCTAGGGCGGAACAGAGGATTCCTCACCGTTCGTGACAGTGAGAATTCAAGCCGTAATAATTGTGTGAATCCCTGACTGAATTACCGTCAACAAGCCACATCACCTTATCTCGATTTGATAACGAGATGACGCAAAAGGACTGGACCTTTGGCGTCCTACGCGCGTAACTGCGCACTCATACAAGCGAGTTGACTGTTCATCAAATCAGATCACCAGGTAACAGTCTGATATCTCGACCACCATTCCCGTTTGTCCGAATTCTCCTCGCCGCCCATCTGGCAGGCTTCCGCGGACCCACTCCTCCGACCAAGGATTTGAGGTGCGCATGACGGGTCACCGTCGAAGGAAGCCCGAACACCGGCGCAAACCGCGCCGCTTGATACTCGTCACCGCCGCCATGGCCTCGGCGGCGGTGATCGCGGGGGGCATTGCCTACTCCGGCCTCGGCGACGACGCCCAGGCCGAGACGACCGCGCAGGCGGCCGCGGAGACGCTCACGCCGGCCGCCGCACCGGCCCGTGACGCGGAGCCGGACCCCCTGAAGGAGCAGCCCGCCAACGACGCGGACCGCGGCATGGTCTACGACGGCCTCAAGGCCGCGCAGAAGGGCGACCGCTGCGTCGGCGTCTACCGCACGGAGACCGGGCTGTGCAGCCACGGTCCGGACGCCCCGCCCAAGGACGTCGACATCAAGAAGGACGTCGCCCCGGCCGTGAAGTCGCAGGCCGTGGCCTCCGATCCGGCCAAGCCGGACGCCGCCGCGGAAGGCAGCGGGCGTCCTCAGGACGCGCCCGCCGCCGACGCCAAGGCCGCCAAGGACGCGCCCAAGGACGCGCCGGCCCCCGCCGCTGCGGGCTCCGGCAGCAGCAGCAAGACCGCCGCCGCCGGTCCCGCCGGTCAGACCGTCCAGTGCGACGCCGACGGCAACAGCGGCAACCGCGTCCAGGTCGTCTACGTCCACGGCCCCGACCGCGACCGGTACTCCGAGTACTTCGCGTCGTTCCGCAAGTGGGCGGCCGACGCCGACCTCATCTACTCCAACAGCGCCCAGGAGACCGGCGGCGTCCGTCACATCCGCTACGTGACGGCAGCCGACTGCACTCCGACGGTGCTGAACATCGAGCTGTCGGCCTCCGCGATGGCCGACTTCAACTCCACCAACAACGCGCTCGCGGACAAGGGCCTCAACCGCCGCGACCGCAAGTACATGATCTTCGCGGACAGCCAGGTGTACTGCGGCATCGGCACGTTCGCCGGTGACGAGCGCCCGGGCCAGAACAACCAGAGCAACTTCGGCCCCTCCTACGGCCGTACGGACTCCGGCTGCTGGGGCGGACACACCGCGGCGCACGAGCTGGGCCACAACCTCGGCGCGGTCAACAACAGCGCCCCCAACACCAGCCGCGGCGCCCACTGCACGGACGAGTGGGACGTGATGTGCTACTCGGACACGCCGTACTACCCGCAGATGCGCAACGTCTGCACCAACCAGGCGGCCGAGAACATCCTCGACTGCAACCACGACGACTACTTCCACACCAGCCCCAAGCCGGGCAGCTACCTGGCCACCCACTGGAACATCGCGGACAACCAGTTCCTGATGAAGTCCAAGGGCGGCAACGGCACGGACCCGGGGCCGAACCCCAACCCGCAGCCGACGCAGAAGCCCACCCCGACGCCGACGAAGAAGCCCACCGGCGGACCGACGGTGACGGCCGGCCAGATCCAGTCGACCTCGGTCGTCGTCAGCTGGCCCAAGGTGGACGGCGCCGCCTGGTACCAGGTCCTGCTGAACGGCAAGCACCTGACGTGGGTCCAGTCGCAGTCCGTGCGCATCTACAACCTCCAGGCCGGCACGGAGTACAAGGTCGCCGTCTCGGTGCGCGACAGCGCCGGCCGTGACAGCGGCGCGGGCAAGACCACCGTCTTCCGCACCACGGGCGGCGGAGGCGGCAACACCGCCCCCAACACCCGCTACACCCTCCAGAACGGCAGCACCGGCATGACCGCCGAGCTGTGGGGCGGCCGCAGCGCCGACGGCACGGTCCTCGTCGGGGCCCAGGCCAACGGCTACGCCCACCAGCAGTGGCTGTTCGAGGACGCCGGCAACGGCCTGGTCCGCATCAAGTCCGCCGTCTCCGGCAAGTGCCTGCAGACGGGCGGGGCCCCGGCCCAGGGCATGTGGATCGCACAGCAGCCCTGCGGCAACGGCTCCACGCAGCAGTGGAAGCTGGGCTCCCGCAACGGTACGACGGCCATCACGGACCCGAGCGGCGGTTACGCCCTGACCGTGTCGAACCGTCCGTACTACGGCGAGTGGCTGCTCGACCTCCAGCGCGCGGACGGCCGCGCGAACCAGGTCTGGACGGTCCAGAAGGCCGGCTGACCCGAGCCGCCCGACCGCCGGCGGACGGCTGCTCCCCACGCGGCCGTCCGCCGGCCCCTCACGTTCACCGCCCCACCGCACCGGCCGCGCGCCCCCATGGCGCGGCCGGCGCCGCGCGCTTCGCACCGCGGCGACTGCGGGACCGCTCGCATCCCACCGCACCAGGGAGCACCACAACGATGCGCACACGACACGCTTTCCCCGTCCGCACCGGACTCGGAGCCCTGCTCCTGTTCCTCGCCCCCGCCCTGGGCCTGGCCGTGCCGACGCCGGCCCACGCCCACGGCGACACCCTCAAGGTCGTGATCACCGGCCAGCGGGAGGGACACGTCACCACCGAGGTCACCTGGGAGAACGACGGGGACGCCGTCGACGAGAACGTTGCCGCCACCGTCAACGCGACCAGCGTGGACGGGACCCGTACGCAGGGGCCCTGGCGACTCGTGCGGGGCCAGGGCGTCGGCTGGAGCACGGCCGAGGTCCTGCCGCCCGGGACCTGGAAGGTGACCGTCGACGTCGGGTTCCCCTCGCTCGGGCACGCCGAACGCGAGGTCGACGTACCGGTCGTGGACCCCGTACCGCCCACGGGCTCCGCTGCGCCGACCGCTCCCGTCCCGGTGGACCCGTCCGCCTCGGCCGCGGCGCCCTCGGCCGTGCCGTCGGTCGCGGCTCCCGCGCAGTCCCCGTCGCCCGCCGCTCCGGCGTCGCCGCCGGCGTCCGCCGCCGACGCCGAGAAGGCCGGCAGCAGCAGCGCCGTCTGGTGGACCACGGCGGGCGTGGCCGTGATCGCCCTCGCGGGCGCGGCCATCGGCGTACTGGTGCGCCGGGCGCGGGCGCGCCGGCGCTGAACGAACGGGCGCCCGGCCGGATCCCGTCGGCGACCTGACAACCAAACGCGACCGCGTTGACGCTCCGCCGGGCCATGCCGTTCGCTCGGGGCATGAACACCACCACCGCCGTACGCTCCACCGCCCGGGTGTTCCGCCCCTTCCACACCTTCGAGGGCGAGGGCTTCCCGGTCCGCCGCCCCTTCCCGCAGCCCGAACTGCCCCTGGTCGACCCGTTCCTCATGGTCGACCAGGTCGGCCCGCACGTGCTGGGCCCGGGGGAGGCCAAGGGCACGCCGCCGCACCCCCACCGCGGCTTCGAGACCGTCCAGTACGTCATCGACGGCGCCGTGGAGGACATCGACTCCGACGGGCGCAGACGGGTCGTGAACCCCGGCGAGGTCCAGTGGCTGACCGCCGGCTCGGGCCTGGTCCACCTCGCCCGCCCGACCCCCGAACTGCTGGCCGGGGGCGGCCCGCAGCACCTGCTGCAGATCTGGGTCAACCTGCCGGCCCGGCTCAAGGCGACGCCGCCGCGCGTCCAGTACGGGTCGGTGCCGCGCGACATCCCCACCGTCGCGGCCGGTGACGGCGCCTGCGAGCTCACGGTGATCGCCGGCTCCACCCACGGGGTGAGCGGGCCGTTCGACACCCACACCCCGGTCCTCGTCGTCCACGCCCGCCTCGCGGCCGGCGGGCGCGCCGAGTTCGCCGTCCCCGCCGGGCACAACGCCATGCTGTACGTCCTGTCCGGGACGGCGGCCACCCCGGACGCCGAACTCCCCGACGGCCACCTGGCCCTCCTCGCCCGGGACGGGGACCGGTTCGCCGTCTCGGCGCCCGGCGGCCCGGCCGAGGTGCTGGTGCTGGCCGGCGAGCCGATCGGCGAGCCGGTGGCCCGCACCGGCCCGTTCGTCATGAACGACGCCGCCGGGATCCG
This sequence comes from Streptomyces sp. NPDC029014, assembly GCF_055564695.1. Lineage (NCBI taxonomy): Bacteria > Bacillati > Actinomycetota > Actinomycetes > Kitasatosporales > Streptomycetaceae > Streptomyces > Streptomyces sp. NPDC029014. The sequence goes on along the minus strand of NZ_JBVHVT010000074.1, from coordinate 17,157 downwards.
CCGGGCGCAGCTGGACTACCAGCGCGGCCTGATGGGTCGCATCGACGTCTGAGAACACCAGAACAGCAGAACACCCGGACACCCCCACACCCGAACGCCCGCAGTCCGGGGGTACGGCGTCCCGCGTGTGCGGTGCCGTCCCCCCGGACTGCGGGGCCGGGACGGGGTCAGACCTGCTCGGCGAGCTTCGCGGGGGCGGCCGCCTCCGCGGGGGCCGGGGCGGACCGGTCGGCCGCTACGTCGGCGGTGCCGGCGGGGCCGGGGCGACCGCGCAGTCCCACCCGGGCGATGACCGCGACCAGGGCGAAGGCCGCGGCGCCGATCCAGAAGGTGGCGGTGAAGCCGGACTCGGCGGGCAGGGCGGGGACGCCGGTGGGCAGGTGCTCGATGGTCTTCGAGGCCAGGATCGTGGTGACGACGGCGCTGCCGATGGCGCTGCCCGTGGAGCGGGAGATCGAGTTGATGCCGTTGGCGATGCCGCTCTGGTGGTGCGGGACGCTCGCCATGATCACGGCCGGCATCGCGGCGTAGCCGAAGCTGACGGCCGCACCGACGACGACGCCGGCGCCGATCACGGAGGCGGTGTGGCCGTGGTCGAGGGCGAGCCAGCCGAAGCCGAGGGCGCCCAGGGCGGCGGCCAGGGCCAGCGCGGCGCGCGGGCCGCGGTGGCGGACCAGCTGCCCGCCGACGGGCGAGGCGAGCAGCGAGACGATCGCTCCGGGCAGCAGGAACTGTACGGAGGCGCGCAGGATGGACGCGCCGAAGCCGTAGCCGGTGAGGGCCTCGGGCATCTGCACGAGGTAGGAGACGCCGAGGAAGTTCGCGAACATGCCGAATCCGACGAGGACGCCGGCCAGGTTGGCCATGAGCACCGGGCGGTGGACGAACATCCGCATGTCGACGAGGGGCTCGGCGACCTTGAGCTCGGTGAGGACCCACAGGACGGCCATGACGGCGGCGCCGGCGAAGCTGCCGAGGGTGCGGCCGGAGGTCCAGCCCCAGTCGTGGCCCTGCGAGATGGGCAGCAGGAGCAGCAGGAGGGTCAGGCCGAGGGTGAGCGCACCGAGGACGTCGGTGCGGCCGCCCGTCTTGTGGCGGGTCGCGGGAACCAGGAAGACGACGGCGAGGAGGGCGAGCGCGGCGAAGCCGGTGGCCATCCAGAAGGCGTTGCGGTAGTCGGCGTCGTCGCCGGAGGTGAGCAGACCGGTGGCGACGAGCGCGAGGCCGCTGCCGAACGCGAGGGTGCCGCTGACCAGGGCCATCGCACCGGGCAGCTTCTGCGGCCGGACTTCTTCGCGCAGGACCGACAGGGCCAGGGGGAAGATCGCGGTGGCGGCACCCTGCAGGACGCGGCCCAGGATCAGCAGCGGGAGCGAGGTCGCGACGGCGGCGATGACGGAGCCCGCCACCATGACGCCGAGGACGGCCACCAGCGTGGTCTTCTTGCCGTGCTGGTCGCCGAAGCGGCCGAGCAGGGGGGTGAAGACTGCGGCGGAGAGCAGCGTGGCGGTGGTCACCCAGCTCACGCCGGCGGTCGAGGCGCCGAGGTCGGTGCGGATGAGGCCCAGGATCGGGACCGGCAGGGTCTGCATCATCGACACGACCATGGCGGCGAGGCTCAGGGCGAAGACGATGACCGTCTCGTTGCGGGTCCTGCCGTCGGCGGGAGTGGGGGCGGCGGTGCTCATGTTCCGGGGAAACCTTCTCACTGCTTCAGAACGCAGATGTTTGACGTCATCAAGTAACTCCACAGACGGTAGAGGCCAATGATTAAGGTGGTCAAGTAAATAGTTGATAATGTCAATGATCTTGAGTACGCTCGAAGCATGAGCACCACCGCCCCCGAGACCCCCACCAAGCTCCAGCTGCTGGAGCTGCTCGCCGCCATCGGTACGGCCCAGTGGCGCGACTTCGCCACCGCGGCGGCCCATTACGGGCTCACCTCCACGCAGGCGAAGGTCCTCGCCCAGCTCGACGGCCCGCTGCCGATGCGCGGGCTGGCCACGCTGCTGGTGTGCGACGCGTCGAACGTCACCGGGATCGTGGACCGCCTCGAGGCCCGTGACCTGGTGCGGCGCGAGCCCGACCCGGCCGACCGGCGGGTCAAGAACGTGGTGGCGACGGATGCCGGCCGGGAGATCATCCGGCGGGTCCGGGAGGAGATGCAGGCCACGCACGGGGCGCTCGACACGCTCGGCGAGGACGAGCGTGCGACGCTGTACGCCCTGCTGGGGCGCCTGCGCCCGGGCCTGGAGAAGAACGCGTAGTCCGAAACGCGTAGAACGCGCGGGGAGAACGAACGCGTAGAACGTGCGCCCGTCGGGGCGGCGCCTTACGCGGGCCGGCGGCCCGGAAGGCGGACCACGGCAGTGTGTCCGGGGCTGCGCAGCAGCCCCGCGAACGGCCCGTAGGCCGGGGACCCGCCGATCAGGGCGGCGTCGTGGCGGCCGAGGGCGAGGCTCCCGCCGTCGGCTTCACCGGCGGCACCCGGGACCTCGATGCGGGCGTCGCCCTCCAGGGCGACGACCAGCAGGATCTCGTCCGGCGCGGCCGTGAGCGCGAGCGAGCCGCGGACGACGGCGGTCTCGGCCGGGGCGGCGCCCCGGCGGTACATCACGTTGAAGTTCACGACGGGCCCGGCCAGCAGCCTGCAGTCGGTCGGTGCGTCGCCGGGGAAGTCCTGCGGGGCGAACCGCTCGCCGACCACGCGGCGGGCGCCCGCCACGGTGAGGTCCATGCCCGCCCCCTCGGCGAGGGTGAGCATGCGGTCCACGCCGGGGAAGGCCGAGAACGGCCCGTCCGCGGCCACCTCGGCGAGGCTCACCCGCCACACGAAGTCGTCCATGCCGGCCCCCTCGGGCCAGGCCGCGATCTCCCGGGTCACGCCGCCGCCGTTCTTCCAGGCGACGGCCGGCCGGTCGCCGGCGCGCAGGACCCTGGCCCGACTCCCGCCGGGCACGGCTGCGCCACCCGGTACGACGTGCATGACGGCCTCCCGCGACTGCGCTGTTTCCCGTGCGGGACAGGAACCTAGCAAGGCCGCCCGGCCGGACGCGCACGGGCGGGCCCGGTCGGACAGGAGGTCCCGGGCCCCGGCGGGCGTGCAGCGGGGCCCGCCGCTGCCGGCGGGCCCCTGTCGCGGGATCAGGCCCCGCTGGCCTTCAGCATGTCCTCGCGCTCGACGATCTTCACGCGCTCGCGGCCCTGCGGCTCACCCAGCGCCTTCTCGGCGGCGTCCAGCCGGTACCAGCCCTCCCACGTCGTGTAGCGGACGTTCCGCTCGGCGAGGAAGGCCTCGACGGCGTCCGGGCCGGGCTCGGCGGGGGCGTGCAGGCGGCCGGCCGCGTGGTCCTCCAGGAGGTTCGCGACGGTCTCGTTCGCGTCACCCTTGGTGTGGCCGATGAGGCCGATCGGCCCGCGCCGGATCCAGCCGGTCACGTACGTGGACTGCAGGTGCTGGCCCGCCTCCATCACGCGGCCGCCCTCGTCCGGTACGGTGCCGGTCGCGACGTCCCACGGCAGCTTGGGCAGTTCGTCCGAGAGGTAGCCGACGGCCCGGTAGACGGCCTGCACGTCCCAGTCGGTGAACTGGCCGGTGCCCTTGACGTTGCCGGTGCCGTCGAGCTCGGTGCGCTCGGTGCGCAGGCCCACGACGCTGCCGTCCTCGCCGAGGATCTCCTCGGGCGACTCGAAGAAGTGCAGGAACAGCTTGTGGGGGCGGTCGCCGATGTCGCGGATCGCCCAGTTCTCGAGGGTCTTGGCGACCATGTCCGCCTGCTTGTTGGAGCGGCGGGTGGCGATCGAGCCCTCGTCGTAGTCGATGTCCTCGGGGTTGACGATGACCTCGATGCTGGGCGAGTGGTCGAGCTCGCGCAGCTCCATCGGGCTGAACTTCGCCTGGGCGGGGCCGCGGCGGCCGAAGACGTGGATCTCCAGGGCCTTGTTGGCCTTCAGGCCGTCGTAGACGTTCGCCGGGATCTCGGTCGGGAGCAGCTCGTCGGCGGTCTTGGCGAGGATGCGGGCGACGTCGAGGGCGACGTTGCCGACGCCGAGGACGGCGACCTTCTCGGCCTCCAGCGGCCAGGTGCGCGGGACGTCGGGGTGGCCGTCGTACCAGGAGACGAAGTCGGCGGCGCCGTAGGAGCCGTCGAGCTCGACACCGGGGATCGGGAGCGCGCGGTCCGCCGTGGCACCGGTGGAGAAGACCACGGCGTCGTAGAAGGAACGCAGCTCGTCGAGGGTGATGTCACCCGGGTAGTCGACGTTGCCGAAGAGCCGGACCTGCGGCTTGTCGAGCACCTGGTGCAGGGCGGTGATGATGCCCTTGATCCGCGGGTGGTCGGGGGCGACGCCGTACCGGATCAGACCGAAGGGGGCGGGCATCCGCTCGAAGATGTCGATGGACACCCCCGGGTCGGCGGCGGCCTCGGACTTCAGCAGCGCGTCGGCGGCGTAGATTCCGGCCGGGCCGGCTCCGACGATGGCTACCCGCAGGGGGCGAGGCATGAGTTGTTCCCTTCGACCGAAAAACTGGATCAAAGGGCACCTTAAACTAAGGGCACCCTAACCCGGCACCCGCCCCCCGTTTATAGCCTCATAACCCTAACTTATGACCCTCCAAAGCTTTGCTTTGAGGATTCGGGGTCGACCTGCGGCCGGGGCACCACGGGGGAAACTGGGAGGAAACCGGCCGGATCGGGAGGTGGTCGATGGACCCCGTCGCGGCACTGCAGCGGATCGCCTTCCTCCTGGAGCGCGGCCAGGCGCCGACCTACCGGGTACGGGCCTTCCGCACGGCGGCGGACACCCTGACGCGGATGGGCGAGGACGAGGTCGCGCAGCGGACCGCCGCCGGAACGCTGGAGACGGTCAAGGGCATCGGGCCGAAGACCGCCCAGGTGGTGCGGGAGGCCCTGGGCGGGGCCGTGCCCGACTACCTGCAGAAACTGGAGGACGAGGTCGCGGCGCACCCCGAGGGCCCGCCCGCCACACCCGCCGCCCTAGCGCTGCGCCGGGCCCTGCGCGGCGACTGCCACCTGCACTCCGAGTGGTCCGACGGCGGCAGCACCATCGAGGCGATGGGGCGGACCGCGGCCGACCTGGGCCACGAGTGGGCCGTGCTCACCGACCACTCGCCGAGCCTGACCGTGGCGCGGGGTCTGTCGCCGGACCGGCTGCGCGAGCAGCTGGACGTGGTGGCGGAGCTGAACGAGACCTGGGCGCCCTTCCGGCTCCTGACCGGCATCGAGTGCGACATCCTCCCTGACGGCACCCTCGACCAGGAACCGGAACTACTGGACCGGCTGGACCTCGTCGTCGCCTCCGTCCACTCGAAGCTCCGGATGGAAGCGCCCGCCATGACCCGGCGGCTGCTCACCGCCGTGCGCAACCCCCTGATGGACGTGCTGGGCCACTGCACGGGACGGCTGGTGACCGGCCGGACCCGCCCCGAGTCGCAGTTCGACGCCGAGGCGGTGTTCGCGGCGTGCGCCGAATCCGGAACCGCCGTGGAGATCAACAGCCGCCCCGAGCGGCTGGACCCGCCGCGCCGGCTGCTGCGGCTCGCGGTGGAGGCGGGGACGCTCTTCGCGATCGACACGGACGCGCATGCGCCGGGCCAGCTGGACTGGCAGCCGACCGGCTGCGAGCGGGCCGTGGAATGCGGGGTGACCGCCGAACGGGTCGTGAACACGTGGCGGGAGAAGGACCTGCTGGCCTGGACCCGTACGCGCAGGCCGCCGCGGGGGCGGGGCCGCAGCGGTGCGGGTTCCGCGTCGGCGCGCTGAGCCGCCGGCTCCCGTCGTCGCCGCCGCCCCGAGCCCGGCTGACCGGTAGGCCGGCGGTGCCGCCGGCGTGACGGGCCCGTCGCCGGCCGCCTGCGGGCCGTCCGTGGCTGAGCGCGCAGTTCCCCGCGCCCCTGAGCGGCACCCCCCGACCGCCACCTCACAGCCGAGCCGGACTCCCCCAGGGGTGCGGGGAACTGCGCGAGGAACCGCCGCCGGCCCGCACCCGACAACCGAAACCCAGCCCCCTTAGGGGCGCGGGGAACTGCGCGGGGAACCAGCAACGGCCCGCGCCCGGCAAGCGAACCCCGGCCCACCCAGGGGCGCGGGGAACTGCGCGGGGAGCCACCAACGGCCCGCGCCCGGGAGACGGATCCCGGCCCACCCCGGGGGCGGCCGCCGCCGCGCCGGTGTCGGGATGCCGTCACCCGACCGCGCTGCGCCGTTCGCGCGGGTCGAACGGAGAATACCCGCCCCGCGCGGACCGTGCGCGGCGCCGGTTCGAGATGCGTCCCCGCGGCACTGCTGCTTCGCTGAATCCGCTCTTCCTACCCCCCACCCCCGAGGAGTGATCATGAATGCATCCAGCGGATCCAGCGGCCGTGTCCGGCAGTTGCGCGAGAAGGCGCAGGAGCTGAACCGGGCGGCCGAGCGCTCCACCGACCCGGAGGAGCGGCGTCGCCTCCAGGACAAGGCCCGCCGCCTGCAGGAGCAGAGCGAGCAGGAGAGCAAGATCGACGATCGGGGTATGGATCCGATGTAGGCGTCGATGGTCAGGGGCATCGGCCGGCAGCCGCAGGGCTCCGGCCGATGCCGTGTGCAGACGGCAGCTCAGCGGTACGGACGGATCCGGGGACGGTGGATGAAGGCGACACAGGTACTGGCCGACGGGTACGAGCGGATCCGGGAGGTGGTGCACGAGGCGGTCGAGGGGCTGTCGGCGGACGGCCTGAACGCCCGGATCGACCCGCAGGCGAACTCGATCACCTGGCTCGTGTGGCACCTGACCCGGGTGCAGGACGACCACGTGGCCGACGCGTCGGGCCTCGAACAGGTCTGGACGGCCCAGGACTGGGCGTCCCGGTTCGCACTGCCGCTGCCCGCCGCGGACACCGGCTTCGGGCACAGCGCCAAGCTGGTCGGGATGGTCCGCGTCGACTCCGGCGAGCTGCTGCTGGGCTACTTCGACGCCGTGCACGAACAGAGCCTCGGGTTCATCCGCGGGCTCGCCGCCGCCGACCTCGAACGGATCGTCGACGACCGCTGGGACCCGCCGGTCACCCTGGGCGTGCGGCTGGTCAGCGTCCTCGCCGACGACCTGCAGCACGCCGGCCAAGCAGCCTACGTACGGGGCGTGCTCGGCCGGAAGTGAGCCCGCCGGACGCCACGCCACGCCCCCCACCCCTCTGCCCCAGGACGGAAGGCGGTCGACCGTGACCCGAACGCGCCGCGCCGGACGTGTGACCACCCTGCTCGGCACCCTCCTGCTGGCCGCCGCGACGGGCGCCGCCCCCGCGGCCGGCGCCGGCGGGACGGTGCGGACCGGGACGACACGGGCAGGCGACCCCGTCGTCGACACCGGTCAGGGGCCGGTGCGCGGGCGCGCCCACGGCACGTACGACACCTTCGAGGGCATCCCCTACGCCGCTCCCCCGACGGGCCCGCTGCGCTGGCGGCTCCCCCGGCCCCCGGCCCGCCGGGAGGGCGTCCGCGACGCCGGGGCACCCGCCTCCCGCTGTCTGCAGACGCCCGAACAGGGGCCCGGCGCACCCACCGGTTCGGAGGACTGCCTCTACCTGAACGTGACCGCACCGCCCCGTCCCGCGCCGGCCGGCGGTCGTCCGCGGCCCGTCATGGTGTGGTTCCACGGGGGCGGCTTCGCCTGGGGCGCGGCCGACCCGTACCGGGCGGACCGCCTCGCCGTCCGCGGGGACGCGGTGGTCGTCACCGCCAACTACCGGCTCGGGATCTTCGGCCTGTTCGGGCATCCCGGGCTGGGCGGGGCCCCGGACTTCGCGATCGCCGACCAGCAGGAGGCGCTGCGCTGGGTCCGGGCGAACGTCCGGAGCTTCGGCGGAGACCCGCACGATGTCACGGTGTTCGGGGAGTCCGCGGGAGCGCTCAGCGTGTGCGCCCACCTCACCTCCCCGGGCTCGGCCGGGCTGTTCCACCGGGCGGTCGTCCAGAGCGGGAGCTGCTCGCTCTCCTCTCCGCCCGGTGCGGTCCTGCCCGCCCAGCCCCGGTACGAACCCTTCGTCCCGGAGGCGGCCACCACCGCGGCGGGCGCCGCCACCGCGGCCGCCCTCGGCTGCGGCCGGGCGGACCCGGCCGCCGCACTGGACTGCCTGCGGGCGCTGGACGGGGCGGCGCTGGCCACCGGCGAACTCATGCAGCGCTTCTCGTTCGTCTCGTACGGCAACGGCATGCTGCCCGTGGAGCCCCGGCGGGCCCTGGCGGCGGGGCTCTTCCACCGCGTTCCGGTGGTCCAGGGCGCCAACCTCGACGAGATGCGGCTCTTCCTGCGGACCACCCTGCCCGCGTTCCCGATCGCCGACGCGGCCGCCTACCGGGCACGCCTGGTCCGGTCGTTCGGGGCGCGGACCGCACCGGCCGTGGAGGCCCGCTACCCGGTGGACGGCCACCCGACGCCCGCCCTGGCCTGGGCCGCCGTCGTGACCGACGCCTCGTTCGTCTGCCCCGCCCTGCGGGACGCCCGGGCCCTGGCCCGGTACGTGCCGACGTACGCGTACCGGTTCGGCGACCGGGAGGCGCCGAACTCCACCGGGCTGCCCGCGCTGGAGGGCTTCCCGTACGGCGCGGCGCACGGCTTCGAACTGCCCTACCTGTTCACCGTGCCGGTGGCCCTGACCGGGCCGCAGCGCGCCCTGGCCGACCGGATGGTCGACTACTGGACGGGCTTCGCCCGCACCGGTGTGCCCCGGGCGGCGGGAGCACCCGAGTGGCCCCGCTTCGGAGCGGGCGCGCCCGTGCTGTCCCTCGTGCCCGGCCCGGACGGCACGGCCCCGGTGGACGCGCGGGCGGAGCACCGGTGCGACCTGTGGGACGCCCGGGAGGCCGCGGAGCCGGCCCCGTAGGCTTGCCGTCATGGCGAACGACGATGCCGCTGTCCTGGCCTCCGTGGGTCCGCGGCTGCGGGCCCTGCGCAAGAAGCGCGGCATCACCCTGACCCGGCTGTCGCAGACCACCGGCATCTCGGTCAGCACGCTGTCCCGCCTCGAGTCCGGCGAGCGCAAGCCCAACCTGGAACTCCTGCTGCCGCTGGCGCGCGCGTACGCCGTGCCGCTCGACGAGCTGGTCGGGGCGCCGCCCGTGGGCGATCCGCGGGTGCGGCTGAAGCCGATCAGGCGGGCGGACACGACGATCGTGCCGCTGACCCAGAACCCGGGCGGGCTCCAGGCCTACAAGATGGTCATCCCGGCCGGCCGCAGCACGCCGGACCCGCGGACGCACGAGGGCTACGAGTGGCTGTACGTGCTGAGCGGCAGGCTTCGATTGGTCCTCGCCGAACGCGACCTCGTCCTCAAGGCGGGCGAGGCGGCGGAGTTCGACACCCGGCTGCCGCACTGGTTCGGTTCCACCGGCGAGGCACCGGTGGAGATCCTCAGCCTGTTCGGCCCGCAGAGCGAACGCGTGCACGTACGGGCCAAGCCGCGCCAGGGGTAGCCCGCTCCCTCGGCGGGATCTGGGCTGCGGCGGCCGCTGTGTCTGCGGCATGATCGCGCTGATGGAACCCGTGCAGCCCCTCCAGCCCGTCCTTTTCCTCGATGTGGACGGCCCGCTGATCCCGTTCGGGGCGACGCCCCGGGAACTCCCGCACGGCTACCCGCTGTACGGGCCCGCGGACGACGGGAACCCGCTGCTGGCCCGGCTCGATCCCGCGCTCGGTACGCGGCTGCTGGCCCTGCCCTGCTCCCTGGTGTGGGCCACGACCTGGATGGACGACGCGAACGCGTGGGTCGGGCCGCGGATCGGGCTGCCGCAGCTGCCGGTCGTGGCCCTGCCCGAGCCGGCCGAGGAGGACGGGCCGGGGGCCGGGCCGAGCCGGCCGCACTGGAAGGTGAGCGTCCTCCTCGATCACGCGGCCGGGCGGCCGTTCGCCTGGGTCGACGACGAGATCGCGGCCGCGGACCGGGCCTGGGTGGACGCGCACCACCCGGGCCCGGCCCTGCTGCACCGTGTCGACGCCCGGTTCGGGCTCACGGACGCCGACTTCGCCGTACTCGACGCCTGGCTGCGCGGGCCCGCCCGGCTGGGCCGGGCCCGCACGCGCTGAGCGCCCGTACGGACCGTGCCCGTACGCGCTGTGCCCTCAGGCGGCCGGTTCAGGCCCAGGACGCGGCCACCAGGAACCTCTCGGCGGCGGCCAGGTGGGTGGCCGCGGACAGCCAGGCCCGGGCGTAGCCGTCGGCCGAGGGGTCGGTGAGGCGGCCGAACGCGTCGCGGGGGCGCCGGTCCGCCTCCGCGGCCAGGGCCGTCGCCAGCTCCGCGGCCGTGGTGAACCCGGCCCGGCGCAGCGGCCCGTACGCGGCCTGCGAGCCGCTGCCGCGGGCCGTTTCGGCGACGGCCCGCCGCCCGCCCGCCACCCCGGTCTCCAGCAGGCGTCGCACCCGCCACAGCGGCGCGTCGGCCAGCGGGTCCGGCCCGGGGTCCACGGCGCGGGGCCCCGCTCCGGGGGCGGCGCCGGGCGGGAAGTGGCTGCCCTGGAGGCGCTCGTAGCCGAGGTCGGCGCGGCCGAACCATTCGTCGGGCAGCCGCAGCGTGTGCTCCGCATCCGGCACCGGGCCGACGGCGAGGGGCCGCAGGGTGGCGGCGCGGTCCAGGTCGGGCCGGCCGAGGACGCGCAGCGCGAGGCCAGGGTGGGCGGCGATGCGGCGCAGGTTCTCCCCGTGCGGCAGTTCCGGGTGGGGGTGGGCGGCCCGCAGCCGCAGCAGCGGGGCCGCCGGGGCCTGCCCGGCCCGGATCTCGCGGACCAGCAGGTCCTCGCCGGCCGCGCCGACCACCGTCACGTCGCAGCCCAGCAGTGCGGGACCGGCTGCGTCCGGGTCGGCGTCGGCGAGTTGCGCGGCCACCGCCTCGGCCGCCGGGCGGGCGAAGAGGGCGGCGGCGGGTTCCTCGGTCCAGCGGATGCCCGGCAGCGGGGTCGCCTGCACCCCGCGGCCGGCGCCGAGCCGGCCGTCGGGCGACACCGTGGCCCCGGCGATGCGCAGCCCCCCGCGGGCCAGGCCGGCGTGGTCGAGGACGGCGCCGCCGAGGGCCACGGAGGCGGAGCCGGCGCCCCTGGCGCGGGCGAGACCGCCGGGGCGGACGTCGGAGACCGAGTAGCGCCCCCCGTCGGGGGCCAGCAGGTGGGTGACCACTCCCCCGTAGCCGGTCGCGGACAGCACCGGTTCGCGGCACAGGCCGTGCACCCGCAGGCTGCCGCCCGGCCGGTAGGCGCGCCGGGCGCTGCCGGCCAGGGCGGGGTCGGCGGACCCGGAGGCCAGGACGGCGGCGGTGTGCAGGAGTTCGCGGAAGGCGGCGGTGAGGTCGGCGAGCCGGTGGGTGCCGCTGCGCTCCCGGGCGGCGCGCAGGCCGCGGACGAGCCGCAGGGCGGCGGCCTCGGCGCGGGGCAGCCCGGCGAGGCGGGCGGTGTGGGCGGCGCGCAGCAGCTCGGCCTGGACGACCGCGCCGCCGGCCGTGGCCCCCGCCGCGAGGGCCTCGGCGGCGGCCCGCCACAGCGCGGAGGCGGCGGCGGTCTGGGCGGCGGTCAGGGTGCGGGCGGATACGGGGTCCGCCGGCGCGGAATCCTCCGGCACGGCAGGCTGCGCCGCGGCGAGTGGCATTGCCGGCACCGGCTCGGCCCCAACTTCGGGCTCGGCCGCGGGCTCGGCGTCGGGCTCGGCGTCGGGCGGTGTCGCGTCGGCCAGCGGGGCCGCGCCGAGGACGGCGGCCCGGTGCAGGCAGCGTGGCGCCAGCAGGCAGCTGCAGACGGCCTGTTCGGCGGTGGTGACGGCGCCGCCGAGCCCGGGTCGCAGGGTCACGACGGCGTCCGCGCCGAAGCGGAAGCCGATGCTGCCGTCGGCGGCCGGCTCGGCGGCGGGGGTACCGGCCGCGCAGCCCTCGATGGCGGCGTCGAGCTTCTTGCGCAGCCGGGCGGTGAGGTTCTCGACGGCTTCGGCGAGGACCTCGGGGGCGACGGGCGGCAGCGGCGACGGGGCGGTGCTCAACGGGTTTCTCCACGGAGGCGGTCGCCCACCCAGCGGGCGAGGGCGAGCGGGCTGAGGGCGGCCACCGGCATGCCGGCGGCGACGAGCTGCCGGGCGACGGACACCGAGTAGCGGGGGGTGCCGGTGTCGTCGAGCGCGGCGCAGCCGAGCAGGTGGGCGCCGGACGCGGCCAGCGCGCGCACCTCCGCGAGGAGTCCGCCGATCGGTGCGCCCTCCTCGAAGTCGCTGACCACGACGACGAGGGTGCGGCTCGGCACGGTGACGAGGGAACGGGCGTGGGCCAGCCCCGCCGCGATGTGCGTGCCGCCGCCGACGCGGACCTCCAGCAGCAGCGACAGCGGATCGTCGACCCGGTCGGTGAAGTCCACGACCTGCGTGGAGAACGCCAGGAAGTGCGTGGACAGGGTCGGGACGCCGCCGAGGACGGCGGCGGTCAGCGCCGACCAGATGACCGAGGCCTCCATGGAGCCGGAGACGTCGACGACCAGGATCAGCCGCCAGTCGGCCTCGCGGCGCGCCCGGGTGCTGAAGACGGGCCGCTCCGGGACGACGGCGAGGCTGCCGTCGTCGAGGCGGCGGGTGTGGGCGAGGTTGGCGCGCAGGGTGCGGTCCAGGTCGAGCCGGCCGCCGGGACGGCGGCTGGGCCTCGGGGTGTTGAGGCCGGACAGCGCGGGGCGCAGCCGGGTGGCCAGCTCCTTGGCGAGCTCGTCGACGAGGCGGCGCACCAGCGGGCGCAGCTTGGCGAGCTGGGCCTCCGGCAGGCCGCCGGCGAGGGAGAGCACCGAGCTGAGGAGTTCCACGGAGGGGCGCACGGCGGCCGGGTCGAGCTGGGTCAGCACGTCGGTGCGGCCCGTGTCGGCGGCGGCCGCGAGCACCTCCTCGCGAACGTCCGTGCCGAAGAGCGCCTGCAGTTCGTCGGCCCATTCGCGGGCCGTGGGGAACGAGGCGTCCTGGCCTCCGCCGCCGCCCGCGGCGCCGGCGTCCAGGTCGGCGGAGCCCTCGCCGCGGCCCGTGCCGTACAGCTCGTCCAGGGCGCGGGCGTAGCGGCGGGCACCGTCGGGCAGCCGGTCGCGCTGCCGGCCGAGGAGCAGCCGCCACCGGTCGGCGGGGGTGAGCCGCTGCGGCTCGGCGGCCACCTCGGCTCCGGGTCCGGCTCCTTGCTCGGGACCGGCTCCGGGCTCGGGACCGGCTCCGGGCTCGGGACCGCGTACGGGGCCGGGGGCCTCGGCCGCAGCCGGATCCGCGGCCGGGGCGGGCGTGGCCTGATCCGCAGCAGCGGTCGGGGTCTCGGCGGGGGCCTCGTGCTCCGGGCGGGGCAGGGCCTTCAGCGCGGCGGCCCCGGCGGCGTCGGCGGCGGCCCACAGGGCGAGCAGGGCGGGCGGGGCGTCGAGGGAGAGGTCGATGCGGTCGCCGAGCCGTTCGGTGACGGTGGCCAGCAGCCGGTCGCGGGCGGCGGGGGCGAGCGCGTCGAACCCGCCGCGCAGGGCCGGGAGCCGGTCCAGGAAGTCGTGGTCGGTGAGCGAGTCGACCCGGTCGAGGACCGGGACCAGGGCGGCTGCGGACGACTGCAGCAGCGGTCCGGCCGCGGCCAGCAGGCCGCCGAGCCGGCGGGCCAGGGCGCGCCGACCGTCCGCGGCGGCCGCGCTGTCGATCCAGCCGGCGGCGCGGTCGCCGAGTGCGGCGGCCGCGTCGAGGTCGAGGACGACGCGTACGGCGTGTGCCGCGCCCTGCATGAGCGGGGACCCGCCGGCGGCGAGCCCGGCGAGGGCCTCGTCCATGCGCAGGCCGAGGTGCCGGGCGGCGGCCCGGTCGGCGAGGGCGACGAGGGCGCGCGCATCGGCCGGGTCCTCGCTGCCGGCGAGGCCGGGCAGGGCCCGTACAGCGGCGTCGAGCAGCTCGCCGGCCAGCGCGCCCGCGGTGGCGCGCACGGCGTCGGAGTCGACGGGGAAGTGCCCGCGGGAGAGCCCTTCCAGTAGGTCCAGCGCCTCCAACAGCTCGGGCAGGGCCGCGGTCTGCGGCAGGACGGAGGCCGCCTCCTCCAGGCGTACGGTGACCAGCTCGGGCAGGTCGCAGCGTGCGGCGGCGGTCAGGCCGGCCAGGATCTGCGCGGGGGTCGGGCCGCCGTCGGCGGCGGCCCGGCGGGCGGTGTCGCGCAGGGTGCCGGCGGCCGCCTGGGCGGCGGTGACGCCGCGGACCCCGGCGAGGTCGAGGCGGGCCGGGACGGAAGGGGTCCACTTCAGCCGCCACTTCGTACCGAGCGCGGTGCCGTCGCCGGTGGCGGCCACGTCGAGCGGCTCCCCGTACCCGGCACCCAGGACGGCCAGCCGCTGGAGCAGCACCTCGCGGCGCCGGTCGAGCGGGGAGCGCAGCGGGTCGAGGCGGACCTCGCGGGGGGCGGGGTCCTCGGGGCCGGGCAGCCGCAGCTCGGTGACCTCGGCCTCGACGCCGGGGCCGAGTCCGGAGCGGGGGGCGTGCGGGGTGGTGCGGCCCCGGCCGGCGCCGACGAGGACGGCTTCGAGGGCGCGGGCCAGCGCCCGGCCGCGTCCCAGGGGTTCGCCCTGGCCGAGGACGGTGGTGACGGCCTCGAGGAGTTCGCCGCGGCCGGGGGCGGGCAGGCCGCGCAGAACGGCCAGGTCGCAGGCGAGGCGCAGGGTCTCGGCGGCCTCACCGGTGCCGGCGGTGTGGCCGGCCCGGCGCAGTTCCCGGCACAGGCCGGTGATGGCGGCGGAGGCCGCGGTCCGCAGGCGCTCGGGGTCGCCGCCGGCCTCCAGGACGGCCTGCTGCCACAGCGGGTCGCGGATGCCGGCGGGGTAGCCGGAGCGGGAGTCGAGCAGGTCGAAGGAGTAGGGGACGAACGAGGTGACGGCGGCCCCGGCCCCGCCCGCCCCCGCGACCACCCCGTCGGCGCCGTCGGCGCCGTCCCCGGCGGCCCGGTCACCCGCTCGGGAGCCGGAGTCGAGGAGGGCGGGCGCGTGGAAGGCGCCGATCACGGCGGCGACGCGCCGGCCTCCGGCGGCCGCGGCCGCGATGACCTCGCGCATCCGCCCCTCGCGGGCCAGGTCCACCGCGGGGACGCCGGCGGCCGCGTCCTGGCGCAGCGCCCAGCCGACGCCGAGAGCCGCCCGGCGGACGGCCTCCGGGGTGCAACCGGGGGCCAGGACCTCCACGGCCCGGTCCCACAGGTCGTCGCCGTCCCGGCCGGTGCCGGCCGCGCTGAGGGCACCCGCGTACGAGCGCGCCCGCGCCCCGGAGTCGGAGCCGGCGGAACCGGCGGAACCGGCGGCGGAACCAGCGTCCGGGGCGGCGTCGACGGGCGCGTCCGGAACCGGTTCCGCGGCCGTGTCCGGGGCGGCGGTCGCGCGCAGGGTCCAGCGCGGGTCGGACAGCGGAAGGTCGCAGCACAGCACCTCGGCGCCGTGCGCCCGCGCCCAGCGGATCGCGGCCAGCTCCGGGGAGAAGTCCGCGAACGGGTAGAACGCCAGTCCGCCGTCGGGCCCGGTGCCGGCGAGGGCGACCGGGGCCTTCGTCTCCGGGTCCGCGAGGTGTTCCAGCCACGGCTGGAACTCGGCGGGCAGCTCGACGCAGACGACCTCGGCCCCGGAGGCGTCGAGCAGGGCCGGGACCACGGCGGCCAGGGCGGGGCTGTGGTGGCGCACCCCCAGCAGGTACGGCGTCCGGGAGGCGGCGAGCGCTTCCATCGTGCCCCGGGGATCGGCGTCCGGATCCGGGACGGCGGCCGGCGCCGCAGCGCCCGCCGACAGGGCGGTGGTGGTGGTCATCGCAGGCTCCCGCGCAGGTCCCACAGGCGGCGCCACATGGCCGAGCCGTCCTCGGCGCGGCGGCGGACCGGGCCGTCCCAGTAGCCGAGCAGGCGGCCGTGGTCGGCGGGGTCGTCCTTGCGGACCACGCCCAGGAGGTGGCCGGGCAGCAGGTCCAGGACGTCGCCGCCGGGCAGATAGGCGGCCGCGACGCCCAGCGAGGTCGCCACCTGGACGGCCTCGGCGGTGGACATGACCGTACCGGGGCGTTCCACGTCCCAGCCCTCGGCGGAGCGCCCGGAGCGCAGGTCCCGGAAGACGGTGACCAGCGCGTCGAGCACGGCGTCGTCGACGCCGAACGGGGCGCCCGCGCGCTGGACGGCCGCGACCGCCTGGCGGCGGATCAGCGTGGCCTCGGCGTCGGCGTCGGCGATCGGGTCGACGGTCTCGAAGTTGAAGCGGCGCTTGAGGGCGGCGGACATCTCGGAGACGCCGCGGTCGCGCAGGTTGGCGGTGGCGATGACCGTGAAGCCGGGGGCGGCGCTGACCACCGCGTCCTCGGTGGCGGCGAGTTCGGGCACGCTGACCCGCCGGTCGGACAGGATCGATACGAGGGCGTCCTGGACCTCGGGCAGGCAGCGGGTGATCTCCTCGACGCGGACGACGCGTCCGGTGCGCATGGCGGAGAGGACCGGGGAGTCGACGAGGGCCTGCGGGGTCGGTCCCTGGGCGAGCAGCAGCGCGTAGTTCCAGCCGTAGCGGAAGGCGTCCTCGGTGGTGCCGGCGGTGCCCTGCACGGTGAGGGCGCTGGTGCCGCAGACGGCGGCGGCGAGCAGTTCGGACAGCATCGACTTGGCGGTGCCGGGTTCGCCCGTCAGCAGGAGGCCGCGCTCGCCGGCGAGGGTGACGACGCAGCGTTCGACGAGGGCGCGTGCGCCGACGAACTTGGGGGCGATGACCAGCTTGGTGGGCAGGCCCGCCCGGCGCTTGGGCAGGGTCAGCTCGGTGCCGTCGCTGCCGCAGACGAAGGTGACGACGGCGCGCGGGGTCAGCGCCCAGCCCGGCGGGCGGGGGCCGGTGTCCTGGGCGGCGAGGAAGGCGAGTTCGGTGGCGTGACGCTCCTCGGCGGGCAGGTTCTGGCGGGCCGGGGCGGCGGCGTCTTCGGTGACGGTCGTCATGGGAGTCCTCGGAAACTCGTACAAGGGCAAGGAAGGGGAACGGAAAGGGGAGAGGAGGGGGAGGGACGGACAGGTCGGGGGGTGGGAGGCGGGAGCCTGCCTGGCGGGGGGGGGGGGGGGGGGGGGGGGGGGGGGGGGGGGGGGGGGGGGGGGGGGGGGGGGGGGTGGGGGTTCGGTTCCCCAAGAGCGGGGGGTCGCCGGCGGGGGAACC
>NZ_JBVHVT010000073.1:0-47194 GCF_055564695.1 Streptomyces sp. NPDC029014 | reverse complement strand
GGTCTGTTTTCGGACCGGGCCTGTCCAGGGGGGGGAACTCCCCGGTGGTGGCCCGTCCTCCTTCCTCGTTCGCCGCGTGGGGGGACGGGACTCCCCCCCCCCCCGCGGGGGGGGCCGGGCCAGTCCCGGTGGTGACGCGGATCAGGCGTCGACGTCGGCGGACGGAGCGGGCTCCGCCGAGGCGGCCTTCTTCGTCGCCTTCTTGGCCGTCGTCTTCTTCGCCGTCGTCTTCTTGGCGACGGTCTTCTTGGCCGTCGTCGTCTTCTTCGCGGCGGCCTTCTTCGCCGGGGCCTTCTTGGCCGCCGTCTTACGGGCCGTCTTCTTGGCCGGAGCGGCCTCCTCGGCCGGGGCTTCCGCCTCGGCCTCGGGCGCCGCGGACGGCTCGGCCGCAGCCGCGGGCTCGGACTCGGCCGGGGCCGCCTCGACCACCAGCACCGCAGCCTCCGCGCCCGCCGGGGAACCGGCCGGAGCGGTGGCCTTGCGGGTGGCACGGCGCCGCGGACGGGCCGGTGCGGCCTCCGCCGCCGGAGCCTCGGCAACCGGGGCCTCGGCAACGACCGGGGCCTCGACCTCGACGGCCTCCGCCTCGGGGGCCTCGACCGACGCGGCCTCGGCGACCGGGGCGACCGGCTCGGGCTCGGCCACGACGGCCGGCTCCGGCTCGGCGGCCGGCTGCGGCTCCACGGCCGGGGCGGTCGCCTTGCGGGTGGCACGGCGACGCGTACGGCCCTTCGGCGCTGCCTCCTCGGCCACCGGAGCGGGGGCGGCCTCGACCGTCTCCGCCGCGGCCACGGCCTCGGCGACGGCCTCGGCGGCCGGCTCCAGGACCGTGTCGGCCGGCTCGGTGACCGGCTCGGCCTCGACCTCGACCACCGGCACCGGGGCCGGGGCCTCGACCGGGACGGCCTCCACCGCGGCAGCGGCACGCGGGGCGCCCGCCGCTGCGGTCGCCTTGCGGGTGGCGCGGCGGCGGTTGCGACGGCCGCTGATGCCGGATGCCGCGGCCTCCGCCTCGGCCGCGCTGCCGTAGAGCTCCTCGTCCGGGGCGAACGCCGGCTCGGGCAGCGCCACGGGCGCAGCCAGCTCGGCGGCCACCTCGGCCTCGGTCTCCACCTCGGTAGCGGCCTCGACGACCTCGACCTCGTGCTCGTGCTCGTGACCGCGGCCGCCGCGGCGCTTGGCCCGCTTGCCGCCGTTGCCGGCCGTGGTGGCCGTGTCCATGTGCACGATCACACCGCGCCCGTTGCAGTGGACGCAGGTCTCGGAGAAGGACTCCAGCAGGCCCTGGCCGACCCGCTTGCGGGTCATCTGGACCAGGCCCAGCGAGGTCACCTCGGCGACCTGGTGCTTTGTACGGTCGCGGCCCAGGCACTCCAGCATCCGCCGCAGGACCAGGTCGCGGTTCGACTCCAGGACCATGTCGATGAAGTCGACGACGACGATGCCACCGAGGTCGCGCAGCCGCAGCTGGCGCACGATCTCCTCGGCCGCCTCCAGGTTGTTGCGGGTGACCGTCTCTTCGAGGTTGCCGCCCTGACCGGTGAACTTGCCGGTGTTGACGTCGATGACGACCATCGCCTCGGTCTTGTCGATCACGAGGGAGCCACCGGAGGGCAGCCACACCTTGCGGTCGAGCGCCTTGGCGAGCTGCTCGTCGATCCGGTACGTCGCGAAGACGTCCACCTCGGAGGTCCAGCGCTGCAGCCGGTCGGCCAGGTCCGGGGCGACGTGCGAGACGTAGCCGTGGATGGTCTCCCAGGCGCTGTCACCGCTGACGATGACCTTGGAGAAGTCCTCGTTGAAGATGTCGCGCACGACGCGGACGGTCATGTCCGGCTCGCCGTACAGCAGGCTCGGCGACGAGGTCGTGATCTGCTTCGACTTCTTCTGGATGTCTTCCCACTGCGCCTGCAGGCGCTCGACGTCGCGGCGCAGCTCGTCCTCGCTCGCGCCCTCGGCGGCGGTGCGCACGATGACGCCCGCGTCCTCGGGGACGATCTTCTTGAGGATGCTCTTCAGACGCGCGCGCTCGGTGTCGGGCAGCTTGCGGCTGATGCCGGTCATCGAGCCCTCGGGCACGTAGACCAGGTAGCGGCCGGGCAGCGAGACCTGGCTGGTCAGGCGGGCGCCCTTGTGGCCGATCGGGTCCTTGGTGACCTGGACGAGCACGGACTGGCCGGACTTCAGGGCGGACTCGATGCGGCGCGGGCCGTTGGCCAGGCCGAGCGCCTCGAAGTTGACCTCGCCGGCGTACAGGACCGCGTTGCGGCCCTTGCCGATGTCGATGAAGGCGGCCTCCATCGACGGCAGCACGTTCTGGACCTTGCCCAGGTAGACGTTGCCGACGTACGAGGTGGCCTCTTCCTTGTTGACGTAGTGCTCGACGAGCACGTTGTCCTCGAGGACGCCGATCTGGGTGCGCTCGCCGGACTGGCGGACCACCATCACGCGCTCGACGGCCTCACGACGGGCCAGGAACTCGGCCTCGGTGATGATCGGCACGCGGCGGCGGCCCTGCTCGCGGCCCTCGCGGCGGCGCTGCTTCTTCGCCTCCAGGCGGGTCGAGCCCTTGATGGACTGGACCTCGTCGGAGGACTCGGCCTTCTCGCGGGCCGGGCGCGGCTCGCGGACCTTGACGACGGTGCGCACGCCGTCCTCTTCGGCGGCCTCGGCCTCGACGACCGCGTCACCGGTACGACGGCGACGGCGACGGCGACGGCGGCTGGAGCTGGTGCCGAGGGCGCCGGCCTCGTCGGCCTCCGACTCGTCCTCGTCCTCTTCCTCCTCCGCCTCGGCGGCCTCGGCCTCTTCCTCGGCGGTCTCGTCGAGGTCGGCGGCCTCACCGCGGCGGCGGCGACGGCCACCACGGCGGCGGCGGCGCGAGGGGCGCTCACCGGACTCGTCGGTCTCGTCCTCGTCGAAGTCGGCGGCCTCGGCCTCCGGCTCCTCCTCGGCGGGCTCCGCGGCCGGCGCCTGCGGCGCGGCCTCGTCGAACTCGGCGGCCTCACCGCGGCGGCGGCGACGGCGACGGCCGGACGGACGCTCGGCAGGGGCCTGGACGGCCTCGGCCTCGGCGGCGAGCTCGTCCTCCTCCTCGGCCTCCTCTTCGGCGAGGGCCTCGGCGCGGGCGGCCGCGGCGGCGAGCGCGGCGGTCTCCGGGGTCTGGAACATCGGCTCGGTGAAGACCGGGGCCTGGAACACGGCCACGGCGGGGCGCGTGGCGCGGCGGGAGCGGGCCGGGGCGGCGGGCGCCTCGGCCTCGGCGGGGGCCTCCGGCTCGGCGGCCGCGGCCGGGGCGGCAGCGCGGGTGGCGCGGCGGCGGCCGCGCCTCGGGGCGTCGATGGCGTCGGCGACGGTGAAGGCGGCGGCCTTGGGAGCCTCGGCCTTGGGAGCTTCGGCCTGGGGGGCCTCCTCCTCGACCGCGGTCTCGGCAGCCGGAGCCTCGACGACCGGCGCGGCAGCGGCACGGGTGGCACGGCGGCGGGTACGCGGCGCCGGAGCAACCGGCTCCTCCGCAACCGCAGCTGCCTCTACGACGGGGGTCTCGGCAGCCTCGGCGGCCGGAGCCTCGACGACCGCGGCGGCCTCGACCGGGGCGGCCTCGGCGACCGGGGCGGACACGGCACGGGTGGCACGGCGACGGGTGCGCGGCGCCGGAGCAGCCGGCTCCTCCACGACCGCAGCGTCCTCGGACACCGCAGCGGCCTCGACGGCCGGGGCCTCGGCGACCGGAGCGGCAGCGGCGCGGGTCGCACGGCGGCGGGTGCGCGGCGCCGGAGCAGCCGGCTCCTCCGCGACCGGAGCCTCGACCGCGGCGGCCTCGACGACGGCCGGGGCCTCGGCGACCGCAGGGGACACGGCACGGGTGGCACGGCGGCGGGTACGCGGCGCCGGAGCAGCCTGCTCCTCGGCGACCGGAGCCTCGACCGGGGCGGCCGCGGCCTCGGCGACCGGAGCGGCAGCGGCACGGGTGGCACGGCGGCGGGTACGCGGCGCGGGAGCAGCGGCCTCCTCCGCTACCGGAGCGACCGGAGCGGCCGGGGCCTCCACGACGGCCGGGGCGGCGGTCTCGGCCGGGACCTCGGCGGTGGGGGCGGAGACGGCGCGCGTCGCGCGGCGGCGCGATCGGGCGGGGGCGGCGCTCGGGGCTTCCGCGACGGAGGCGGCGGCCGGGGCGGTCTCGGCCGGAGCCTCGGTGGCGGCTTCGACGGCGGTCGCGCCGGGCGGGCCGGCCGGCCGCGACGCGGCGCGGCGACGCCTGCGCGGGGGCAGGTTGTCGCTCGGGCTGCCGTTGTCGATGCCATCGGCGGTGGTCTTGTTTTCGTTGTCGAGCATGCGGGCGGTTCTCCCGTCACGCTCCCGGGCGCCGCGGCTGACGTCCGGTCCGGCACGGCTCCGCACGATCAGCGCGGAGCCGGCCTCCGGGGCGCGTTCGCCACACGGGAGCTGTAGTCCATGGCCGCCGGTTCCGTACGCCTTGTCCGTACGGCCTGGCGGAAGTCTTCAGGTGGGTGCGCTGCCCGACCCAGGTGGCTCCCGAGTGCCAGGGCGGCGCGGCGACGGCGTTCCCTACGCGGCGGGACCTTCCGGCGCCGTCGCGTCGGCGGTCACGGCGGCCGTGGGTGCAGCGGCCGTGTCAGCCTCGCGGTCGGGCGCGAGCGGGTCGGTCACCGTGCCGGACTCCTCGTCGAAGAGCCCCTGCGCCAGCCTGGTCACCGCTGCGGGGACCGGCGGCGCCAGGTCGGCCACAGCTCGGAGACCGGACAGGACGTCGTCGGGTCGTACGGCAGGTGTCAGATGCCGAACAACCAGCCGCAGTATCGCACAGGCATTGTCCGGCGTCCTATCAGCCGGGACCGGAAGGACCTCCAGGTGCGCGACGGCCCCGCGGGTGTCGAAGGTGCGCATGCCGTTCTTGGTGCGGCGCTGGACCTCGACCGTGTCGGCGGCGAGGTAGGTCTCGACCGCACGGGCGGCCTCGGCGCTGTCCACGCCGTCGAGGCGCAGCTCCCACACGGAGGCGGTGAGCCGGTCCGCCAGCCCGGCGGTGCGGGCCTCGACCGCGTCGATGATGTCGAGGCCGACGGGCATCGACTCGTCGAGCAGCTCACGGAGCTTCACCGGGTCGCGGTGAGCGGTGAGCGCGATCTCCAGGTACTCGGCCTCGCTGCCGGTGCCGGTCGGCGCGGCGTTCGCGTACGAGACGCGGGGGTGGGGCGTGAAGCCGGCCGAGTACGCCATGGGCACCTCGGCGCGGCGCAGGGCGCGCTCGAACGCGCGCTGGAAGTCCCGGTGGCTGGTGAACCGGAGGCGGCCGCGCTTGGTGTAGCGCAGTCGGATGCGCTGTGCCACCGGTGCGGGGGGCGGGCCTTCGGGCTGTCGCTTGCCCAGTGGTTCTTCTCCTTGTGCGGGGCGGCGCGGCTCGCGCGCCGCCCTGAGGTTCGGGGGGCCTGTGGGCGGTGCCGCGCCCTCCGGCTCGTCCCTGCCGGGTGTGCAGGGAGCGCTCGGGGGCGGCATGCGGCCCAGGCTGTCGTACTACCCAGAGTACGCGCCCGTGACCTCCGTGGTTCCCGGGGCCGGTCACCCCAGGAGGGCCCGCCGCACCTCGGCGCGGACCTGCCGCACGGTGGCCCGGACCGTGCGCCAGGCGTCCCGCAGGACGTGCCCGACGGGGGTGAGGACGTGCCGGTAGGCCTGCGCGCAGGGCCACACGATCAGGGCCCGCCACACCAGGGCGATCCCCCGCCCCAGGGCCTTCACGATCCGCCCGGCCACGTGCCAGGCCCAGAGCAACAGCCTCCCGACCGGTGTGAGCAGGTACGCGTACACCCCGCGCGCCAGCCGGACGAAGGCGCTGCCCACGGGCACGAACACCCACCGCCACACGGCCGCGGCGGTCCACGCCAGGGCCCGCCCCACCGGCACGGCCCCCCATCGCCACACCGCGACGACGACCCACACCGCAACCCGCCCGACGGGCACGAACACCCACCGCCACACCGCCGCGACGGACCACACCACAGCCCGCCCCACCGGCACGAACACCCACTGGTACGCGGCCCGGGCCACCCACGCGACGCCGAGCCCGAGCGGCACGAGGCCGTACCGGTGCACGGCGGTGACCAGCCAGGCCGCACCCTGACCCACCGGCCGCAGCAGCCACTGGTAGACCGCCGAGGCCAGCCACCCCAGGCCGCGCCCGACCGGCACGAGCAGGTGCGCGTACGCGCCCCGGGCCAGCCACGCCGCTCCCTGCCCGGCGGGCCGGAGCACGTACCGCCACAACCCCACCCAGGGCCAGACGAAGACCAGCTTGAACAGGACGGCCAGTACCCATCCGATCCCGCGGAGCAGCGGTTCGAGGACACGGGTCCACAACGGCCCGAGGACGTGTCGGTGCGCGGCCCGGCCGAACGCGGCGAGCAGGTCCCAGACCACCCGTACGGGCAGCACGACCAGCACCGCCACGATCTTGACGGGGACCCGGAGCACCCCGGTGAGGCAGCCTTCGCCCTGGCCGGCGCGCTGTTCGTCGAGTTCCATGCCCTTAAGGACACACAAAGGCCCCGAGCCGTTGCGGCGGGGGCCTTGCGGGTTCAGTCGATGGAGCCGGGCTCGGCGAGCCAGCGGGTGCGCAGGTCGATGTGCTTGGCGAGCGTCTCGAAGTCCCGGTCGTAGTGCAGCACCGTGAGCCGGTGCCGGACGGCGGTCACGGCCACGACGAGGTCCACCACGCCCGCCGAACGTAGGCACCCGGCTTCGGCCAGGACGCCCTGGGCCTCAAGGACCCTGGCCCACACGTCCTCGGGGATCTCGTGCCACACGTACAGGTCTGCGAACGCCTGCCGCATCGCGGAGTACTGGGCGGAGGAGCGCGCCGAATAGAGCGCCTCGGCCTCGGTCACCGCGCACATGCCGATGCGGCCGGCAGCGAGCGCCGGGCGCCACACCGCAAAGGGGCCCGGCAGCGTGATCCTGTGCGCGGCAGAGGTCTCGATCAGAAAGGCGCCCTCGTTCACCGGCGTACTTCTCCCTTGAAGCCGGCCTCGCGCCCCTTGTCGAAGGCGCCTTCTTCATCGAGCTTGACGAGGGCGGCAAGGGCACGTTCGCGGAGGACGCGGGCTCCTATCTCCTCCAGGGCGGCGTTGACCGTGTCCTTCTTCGTCGTGGTTCCGAGCGCTTCTGCGGCGAGCGCGAGCGCCTCTTCGTTGATGTCGATCACGGTCTTGGCCATGAGCCGCCTCCCGGCACCACGGCAGGAGGATTCACCTGCCACTCTCCTCAGGATATCCACCGACGCCACATGCAGAAATATTTCTGCCGAAACCAGAAGTACATTCGCCCACCTGCCGGATCGGTGGACGTATTCCGGCACCGCACGCCGGCAGGGCCGCGGGAACGCAGCAGGCCCCGGCGGATGCCGGGGCCTGCTCGTACGGGATCACCTGCGGGCGATCCCGCTCACGTCACCCGTGTGCGTGCGCGGCCTTCGGGGCGGGCGCAGCGTTGACCACCGACAGCGGCAGCAGCTTCTTGCCGGTGGGGCCGATCTGGATGTGCGTGTCCATCTGGGGGCAGACGCCGCAGTCGAAGCACGGCGTCCAGCGGCAGTCGTCGACCTCGGTCTCGTCGAGGGCGTCCTGCCAGTCCTCCCAGAGCCAGTCCTTGTCCAGGCCGGAGTCCAGGTGGTCCCAGGGCAGGACCTCCTCGTACGTGCGCTCGCGCGTCGTGTACCAGTCGACGTCCACGCCGTACGGGGCGAGGGCCTTGTCGGCGGACTGCATCCAGCGGTCGTAGCTGAAGTGCTCGCGCCAGCCGTCGAAGCGGCCGCCGTCCTCGTACACGGCGCGGATGACGTCGCCGATGCGGCGGTCGCCGCGGGAGAGGAGGCCCTCGACGATGCCCGGCTTGCCGTCGTGGTAGCGGAAGCCGATGGAGCGGCCGTACTTCTTGTCGCCGCGGATCTTGTCGCGGAGCTTGGCCAGGCGGGCGTCGGTCTCCTCGGCCGAGAGCTGCGGCGCCCACTGGAACGGGGTGTGCGGCTTGGGCACGAAGCCGCCGATCGACACCGTGCAGCGGATGTCGTTCTGGCCGGAGACCTCGCGGCCCTTGGCGATGACGTTGACGGCCATGTCGCCGATCTGGAGGACGTCCTCGTCGGTCTCGGTCGGCAGGCCGCACATGAAGTACAGCTTCACCTGGCGCCAGCCGTTGCCGTAGGCGGTGGCGACGGTGCGGATCAGGTCCTCTTCCGAGACCATCTTGTTGATGACCTTGCGCATGCGCTCGGAGCCGCCCTCGGGGGCGAAGGTCAGGCCGGAGCGGCGCCCGTTGCGGGTGAGCTCGTTGGCCAGGTCCACGTTGAAGGCGTCGACGCGGGTCGACGGGAGGGACAGGCCCACCTTGGCGTCCGTGTAGCGGTCCGCGAGGCCCTTGGCGATGTCGGCGATCTCCGTGTGGTCCGCGGAGGAGAGGGAGAGCAGGCCCACCTCCTCGAAGCCCGTCGCCTTCAGGCCGCGGTCGACCATCTCGCCGATGCCGGTGATGCTTCGCTCCCGCACGGGGCGCGTGATCATGCCGGCCTGGCAGAAACGGCAACCGCGGGTGCAGCCGCGGAAGATCTCGACGGACATCCGCTCGTGGACGGTCTCGGCGAGCGGGACGAGCGGCTGCTTGGGGTACGGCCACTCGTCGAGGTCCATGACGGTGTGCTTGGAGACCCGCCACGGCACGCCGGACCGGTTCGGCACGACGCGGCCGATGCGGCCGTCCGGCAGGTACTCGACGTCGTAGAAGCCCGGCACGTAGACGCCGCCGGTCTTGGCGAGGCGCAGCAGCAGCTCCTCGCGGCCGCCGGGGCGGCCCTCGGCCTTCCAGGCGCGGATGATGTCGGTGATGTCGAGGACGGCCTGCTCGCCGTCGCCGATGACGGCGCAGTCGATGAACTCCGCGATCGGCTCGGGGTTGAAGGCCGCGTGGCCGCCCGCGAGGACGATCGGGTGGTCCTCGGTGCGGTTGCGGGCCTCGAGCGGGATGCCCGCGAGGTCCAGCGCCGTGAGCATGTTGGTGTAGCCCAGCTCCGTGGAGAAGGACAGGCCGAACACGTCGAAGGCACCGACCGGGCGGTGGCTGTCGACGGTGAACTGCGGCACCTGGTGCTCGCGCATGAGCTCTTCGAGGTCGGGCCACACGCTGTACGTGCGCTCGGCCAGGACGCCCTCGCGCTCGTTCAGCACCTCGTAGAGGATCATGACGCCTTGGTTGGGCAGCCCGACCTCGTACGCGTCCGGGTACATGAGCGCCCAGCGGACGTCACAGGAGTCCCACGGCTTGACGGTGGAGTTCAGCTCACCGCCGACGTACTGGATGGGCTTCTGCACATGCGGGAGCAGAGCTTCGAGCTGTGGGAAGACCGACTCGGACATCACGCGACTTTCGTGAAGCGGGCAGGGGGCGACTCTCAAGCGTAACCCGAGCCGCCCTCGACCCCGGACGTCGTGATCTTGCCTAGGGTGCGAGGGCCTCCCGCAGGGCCGGGTCGGAGGCCTCGTCCCAGATTTCCGGAAGCTCCCGTTCGTGTGACGCGGCCAGGGCCTCCTCGCGGCCGTACAGCACGCCCCAGCTGAATGCGGATTCACCGGCCGCGGTCGCCTGTTCGGCGAGGGCGCGCAGCGCCTCGCGGGCGACGACGCTGTCCTGGTGGTCGCCGAGCAGGGTCTGGACGGACTTCATGGCCTTGGCCTGGCGGTCGGCCGGCTTGCCGAGCGCGGGTGCGGCGGCCTCGGCTGCGTACCGGGCGCGCTTGGCGGCCTTGCGGGCGTCGTGCAGGGCGTGGTCGCGGGGTTCGCCGGGCTCCATGGCGAGGGCGCGTTCGATCCGGCCTGCGAGCCGCTCGTAGTCGCGCAGCACGGCCTTGGGCAGGGCCTTCTCGGCGGGCTTGGCCGCGCCGGGCAGCAGCGGGGGCTCGGCGAGCAGGGCGTCGAGGGAGTCGAGCAGGGCCAGGTGGACCGGGGAGTCGAGGAAGGCGAGGGCGCGGCGGCGGGAGGCGGCGCGGCGGCCGTTGTTCCAGGTGCGCAGGCGGCCGCGGACGGGGCCGTGGCGCAGGGCGCGCGGGAGGGCTTCGACGCCGTCCTGGAAGCGCTCGTGCAGGACCTCCTGGTCGCGGTCGACGCCGAGTTCCTGGCCGAGGAGGCGCAGCTGGTCGCCGAGGGCGTCGGTGACCTCGCGGTCGAGGACCTTGCGGTAGGTCTTGAAGGCGCTGCGCATCCGGCGGGAGGCGACCCGCATCTGGTGGACGGAGTCGGGCAGGTTGCGGCGTACGGCGGGGTCCTGGGCGACGAGGGCGTCGCGCTGCTCGCGCAGGTACGCGAGGACGTACGCGCCCGCGGTGCCCTCGGCGGGGCCGGGCTCGGGGCGGGGGGCGGGCTCGGTGCCGGTCTCGGCGAGGGCCCGGGCGAGCTTGGAGGGGGCGTCGCTGACGCGGATCCCGGCCTTGCGGAACTTCTTCTCGACGGCGTCGAGGAGGGCGGGGTCGACGCCGTCGGCGAGTTCCACCTCGACCTCGGTCCAGGTGGCGACGGTCCCGGCGGCCCCGGCGGCGGCTTCCACCGCCTCGGCCGGCTCGCCCGCCGCCACCGCCTCGCCCGCGTCGCCCGGCCCGGCGGGCCCGGCCTCGGCGCGGACGCTGTCGGTGGAGAGCTCGGCGAGCAGGGCGCCGTCGGCGTCGAGGAGGTGGCTCACCCGGCGGGAGGAGAGCAGCCGGACCTGCGGCCGCAGGCCACCGTCGCGGACGCGGGAGCGGACGAGGGCGGCCAGCGAGCGCGGGACGGTGTCGCTGAGCGGGGCGGCGACCTCGTCGCGGACGCCGGGCGAGACGGGCAGTTTGAGGTGCCAGCCGGCGTCGGAGCCGCCGGTCCGGCGCCGCAGGGTGAGCCCGTCGGCGGCGAGCCGCTGGTCAGAGGTGTCGTAGTAGACGGCGTCGAGGTCGACCGTGCCCTGGTCGGCGACGACGGCGATCCCGGCCGTGCCCGTCAGGTCGGGCACGCCGCGCCGGGCCGCCTTGCCCGTCTCGAACTCGAATTTGCGCTCGATCTCCCGCTTCGTATCCGCCATGCTTCGAACTTAATCCTGAACGGATCACGGCGGGAGGGTGAACGACTCCGGGACGCCCGATCGGCTGCCGAATCGTCCGAAGAACGACCCCGCTAGGCCGACATCGGCCGCTGCACCTTGATGGACTGCAACAGCCCGATGGCCACCCACACGGCGAACATCGACGACCCTCCGTAGGACACGAAGGGCAGCGGCAGGCCCGCCACCGGCATGATCCCGAGGTTCATCCCGAT
Source organism: Streptomyces sp. NPDC029014 (assembly GCF_055564695.1). Classification (NCBI taxonomy): domain Bacteria; kingdom Bacillati; phylum Actinomycetota; class Actinomycetes; order Kitasatosporales; family Streptomycetaceae; genus Streptomyces; species Streptomyces sp. NPDC029014. The sequence continues at coordinate 35,849 of NZ_JBVHVT010000073.1, read as the reverse complement.
GTTCTCGAAGGCCTGGAAGGCGAACCACGCGATGATCCCGGCGCAGACGATCGTGCCGTACAGCTCGGTGGTCTCCCGGGCGATCACGCAGGCCCGCCACAGGATCACGCCGAGCAGGACGAGGAGCAGTCCCCCGCCGACGAAGCCCAGCTCCTCCCCGGCCACCGTGAAGACGAAGTCGGTCTGCTGCTCGGGCACGAACTGTCCGGTCGTCTGCGAGCCCTTGAACAGCCCGGAGCCGGTCAGGCCTCCGGAGCCGATCGCGATGCGGGCCTGGTTGGTGTTGTAGCCGACGCCGGCGGGGTCGAGGTCGGGGTTGGCGAAGGCCGCGAAGCGGTTGATCTGGTACTCGTCGAGGATGCCGAGCTGCCAGATCAGGACGGCGCCGGCCACGCCCGAGCCGAGCAGGCCGAGCACCCAGCGGTTGGAGGCGCCGGAGGCGAGGAGCACGCCGAGCACGATGACGACCATGACCATGACGGAGCCCAGGTCGGGCATCAGCATGATGATGCCCATCGGGGCGGCGGCCAGGCACAGGGCCTTGACCACGGTGCGGTGGTCGGGGTGGGCGACGTCGCCCGCGTCGACCCGCGCGGCCAGCAGCATCGCCATGACCAGGATGATCGTGATCTTCACGAACTCTGAGGGCTGGAGCGAGAAGCCGCCGCCGATCACGATCCACGCGTGGGCGCCGTTGATGGTGGCGCCGAGCGGGGTGAGCACGGCGATGATCAGCACGAGCGAGATCCCGTACAGGATCGGCACGGCGCCGCGCAGGGTGCGGTGGCCGAGCCAGATCGTGCCGATCATCAGCACCAGTCCGATGCCGGTGTTCATGGCGTGGCGGACCAGGAAGTAGTACGGGTCGCCCTGGTTGAGCTGGGTGCGGTTCCGGGTCGCGGACCACACCAGCAGGCTGCCCAGGCAGGACAGGGCGAGGGCGGAGAGGATGATGGGCCAGTCGAGCCGGCGCAGCACGGAGTCGCGCGAGGTCAGCTTGGCCATCGCGCCGCGCTCGGGCGCGTAGCGGGGTACGGAGAACTTGTTGGCGGTCTGCATGGTCGCTCTTCGGCTCAGTCGTGCCACGACGGGGGCTGGGCGGGGGGACCGGCGAGCGCGGGCGTCTCGGGGTCCTCCGGGGACGGGGGCACGTACGGCTTGATCTCGGGTGCTGCGATGGAGCCGTCGGGCTGGATGCGGGGCAGTGCGGACTCCGGCCGGGGCAGCAGGGCCCTGGTGGCGTCGAAGTCGCCGGCCATGTCGTATCCGTACATGGCGTTGTAGATGTTGCGCACGGCGGGGCCGGAGGCACCGGAGCCGGTCCCGGCCTGGGAGATCGTCATCACGATCACGAAGTCGTCGGTGTACGTCGCCAGCCACGAGGTGGTCTGCTTGCCGTAGACCTGGGCGGTGCCGGTCTTGGCGCGCATAGGGATCTTGTCCTGCGGCCAGCCGGTGAACCGCCAGGCGGCGGTGCCGCCGGGCTCGACGACCATGCGCAGGCCCTTGTCGAGGTCGTGGAGGGTCTTGGCGTCGACCGGCAGCCGGCCGTGCGGGGTGGGCCTGATGACGTCGACCCGCTTGCCGTCGGGGCTGATCACGGCCTTGCCGATGGTGGGGTCGAAGAGGGTGCCGCCGTTGCTGATGGCGGCGTAGGCGGTGGCCATCTGGATGGGGGTGACGAGGACGTCGCCCTGGCCGATGGCGAAGTTGATGCTGTCGAAGGCCTTCAGCTGGTTGCCTTCGAGGCAGCTCTCGTAGGCGATCTGCTCGACGTAGGTGCCGCCCTTCTTGCCCTGCTTGCACCAGGCGTCCTTGTTGGCCTTCCAGAAGTTCTTCTTCCACTGGCGGTCCGGGATGCGGCCGGTGACCTCGTTCGGCAGGTCGACGCCGGTCTCGGAGCCGAGTCCGAACTCGCGGGCGGTCCGGTAGAACCAGTCGTGGGCGTCCTTCTTGGGCTTGAGGCCGCCGTCGCGCTGCCATTCCTTGTGGCCGAGGGCGTAGAAGACGGTGTTGCAGGAGAACTTGAGGGCCTCGCCGAGGGTGATCGGGCCGTGGCCCTTGGACTCGAAGTTCGCGAAGCTCCGCCCGCCGAGGCTGTAGGAGCTGCTGCAGTTGTACTTGCTGTCGAAGGGGTAGCCGGCGCGGACGGCCGCGCTCGCCGAGACCACCTTGAAGATGGAGCCGGCCGGGGCCTGGCCCTGGATGGCCCGGTTCAGCAGCGGGTAGTTGGAGTCCTTGCTGGTGAGCCGGGCGTAGTCCTTGCCGGAGATGCCGCCGACCCAGGCGTTGGGGTCGTAGTCGGGCTGGGAGGCCATCGCGACGACCCGGCCGGTCCTGGCCTCCATGACGACGACGGCGCCGGAGTCGGCCTCGTACTTGCGTCCGGTGATCTTGTCGGTCTCGTTGCGGACGGTCTTCATCGCCTGCTGGAGCTCGTACTCGGCGACGGCCTGGACCCGGGCGTCGATGCTGGTGACGAGGGTGGCTCCGGGGATGCCGGCGTCGGACCTGGTCTGGCCCATGACCCGGCCGAGGTTGTCGACCTCGTAGGAGGTGACGGTGGCCTTGCCGCGCAGCTGCTTGTCGTACGTGCGCTCGATCCCGGAGCGGCCGACCTGGTCGGAGCGCAGGTGGGGCGAGTCGGTGTCCTTCGCCTTCTGGATCTCCTCGTCGGTGACCGGCGAGAGGTAGCCGAGCGCCTGCGCGGTGCGGGCCCCGCCGGGCGCCGGGTAGCGGCGAACGGCGGTCGGCTCGGCGGTGATGCCGGGGAACTCCTCGGGACGCTCGCGGATCTGCAGGGCCTGCTGGGTGGTGGCCTCGGAGGTGACCGGGATGGGCTGGTAGGGCGAGCCGTTCCAGCAGGGCTTGGGGGTCTGGGAGTCGCAGATGCGGACCTTCTCCACGACCTCCTGGGGGGACATGTCCAGGACGGCGGAGAGTCGGGTCAGGACGCCCTTGCCCTTGTCCTTCATCTTCATCAGCGCGGTGCGGCTGGCGGACACCACGAGCCGGGTCTCGTTGTCGGCGAGGGCGACGCCGCGGGCGTCGAGGATGGGGCCGCGGACGGCGGGCTGGACCACCCGCTGGACGTGGTTGTTCTTCGCCTCGTCGTAGTACTCCCCGCCGTTGCGGATCTGGAGGTACCACAGGCGCCCGCCGAGCGTGCAGAGCATGGAGAAGACGAGGACCTGGATGATGACGAGCCGGATCTGCACCCGGGGGATGCGGCCGGTCGCGGGGGTGTTGGTCACGGGCCCTGCCCCTTCACAGCTTCTTGACGCTCTTCACGCTCTTGACGCCCTTCACCCCCCTTATCCGGCCGGCGCGGTTGGCCCGGTTGCGGGCCGTCATCAGGCGCAGGCCGCCGCGCTGGCTGCCGATGCGCAGACCGGTTCCGCCGGCCAGCCAGCCGGAGGAGACGTCGGTGGCGGCGGCCTGGCCGCCGCCGGCCTCCACGGCCATCGGGTCGTTCTCGGCGCGCCGGGCGAGGGCCATCACGAACGGCACGGCGAACGGCGCGAGCAGCAGGTCGTAGAGGGTGGCGGTGAACAGCAGTCCCGTCAGGCCCACATGGCGGGCGGCGGTGTCCCCGACGAGGGCGCCCACGCCGGCGTACAGCAGGGTGGAGCCGATCGCGGCGGCGACGACGGTGAGCAGCGGGCCCCAGGCGGAGCGGAACCGCCCGGAGTCGGGGCGGACGAGGCCGGCGGCGTACCCGATGACGCACAGGACGAGCGCGTACCGCCCGGCGGCGTGGTCGGCGGGCGGGGCCAGGTCGGCGAGGAGGCCCGCGGCGAAGCCGATGAGGGCGCCGCCGACGTGCCCGTAGACGAGGGCGAGTGCGACGACGGTCAGCAGCACCAGGTCGGGCACGGCGCCGGGCAGTTGGAGCCGGCCGAGCACACTGACCTGGACGACGAGGGCGACCAGGATGAGGGTGGAGGCGAGCAGGATCCGGTTGAAGCGCATGGCGGTCTGCTCCTACTCGTCGGCCGAACCGGCGGCTCCGCCGGCGGAAGCGGACGGGGACGGGGTCACCGTGACGGTGACCGTGGGCGTGGGCGTGGCCTGGGGCTTGGGCGGCAGGACGGTGTCGCGCGGGTCCTCGCGCGGCGGTACGACGACGACGCCGACGATGTCCAGGCGGGAGAACCCGACGAACGGGCGGACCCAGACGGTGCGGGTCAGGTCGCCGCGCGCGGGGTCGACCTTGACGACCTCGCCCAGGGGAACGCCCGGTACGAAGGGCTTGTTGCCGCGGGAACCGAAGGTGACGAGCCGGTCGCCGGGGCCGATCTTGGCCTTGCCGTTGAGCATCTGGACGGACAGGGCGCGGTCGCCCTGTCCGGTGGCGAAGCCGAGCTCTCCGGTCTTCTCCAGCCGGGTGCCGACGGTGAAGTCGGGGTCGTTGGCGAGCACGACGGTGGCGGTGTCGGGGCCGACGGTGGCGACCCGGCCGACGAGGCCGTCGCCGTTGATGACGGTCATGTCGCGCTCGATGCCGTCCTTGCTGCCGGCGTCGATGGTGACGGTCCAGGAGAAGCCCTGGGCCGCTCCTATGGCGATGACCTCGGCACCCTTGATGCCGTACTGTCCGGCGCCGGCCCGCTTGAGCATCTCGTCGAGCTCGCGGATCCGGCTGTGGGTCTGGTCCTCGCTGCCGAGCTTGGCCTTCAGCGCGGCGTTCTCGCGCTCCAGCACCGCGATGCGGCTGTGCCGTTCGCCGGAGTCGCGTACCGCCCCTATGGCGTTGGCGACCGGATCGACGGCCGTTGCGACGCCCTTCTCGACCGGTCCGAAGACCGCCGCGGCGGCCTGGCGCGCGCCGTCGACCGGAGACTCCTCTCCTGCCCTGATGTCCACCGTGATCAGTGCGAACGCGATGGCGATCAGGAGCACCAGGAGCAGCCGGCTTTCTCGTGTGTCCCTCACGTGCGGCGGCCGTGCCTTCCTCTGTAGATAGCCGTGCGGCTGAACGGCTCCGGTGGAGCCGGGGCTTGCACCGGACTGTTGCCTGTATATCAACGATCCGCCGCACGGGCGCGGCAGCACCCATACGGCGGATCCTTGTGTTCCGCTTGTCCCCCGGGCGGCCGGGGGAGCAGGTCAACGCCGGGGCTGGGCGTCCAGGACCTGCTGGAGCGCCTCGAACTCCTCCACGCACTTGCCGGAGCCCAGGGCGACGGAGTCCAGCGGGTCCTCGGCGATGTGGATCGGCATGCCGGTCTCCCGGCGCAGCCGCTCGTCGAGGCCGCGCAGCAGGGCGCCGCCGCCGGTCAGGACGATGCCGCGGTCCATGATGTCGCCGGAGAGCTCCGGCGGGCACTTGTCGAGGGTGGTCTTCACCGCGTCCACGATGGCGTTGACCGGCTCCTCGATGGCCTTGCGGACCTCGGCCGCGGAGATGACCACCGTCTTGGGCAGGCCCGAGACGAGGTCGCGGCCCCGGATCTCGGTGTGCTCGTCCTGGTCGAGGTCGTAGGCCGACCCGATGGTGATCTTGATCTGCTCGGCGGTCCGCTCACCGAGGAGGAGGCTGTACTCCTTCTTGATGTGCTGGATGATCGCGTTGTCGAGCTCGTCGCCGGCCACCCGGATGGACTGCGCCGTGACGATTCCGCCGAGGGAGATGACCGCCACCTCGGTGGTGCCGCCGCCGATGTCCACGACCATGTTGCCGGTGGCCTCGTGCACGGGGAGGCCCGAGCCGATGGCCGCGGCCATGGGCTCCTCGATGATGTGCACCTGACGGGCACCGGCCTGGGTGGACGCCTCGATGACGGCGCGGCGCTCCACCCCGGTGATACCGGAGGGGACGCAGACCACGACGCGCGGACGGGCCAGGTAGCGGCGCTTGTGGATCTTGAGGATGAAGTACCGGAGCATGCGCTCGGTGATCTCGAAGTCGGCGATGACGCCGTCCTTGAGGGGCCTGACGGCGACGATGTTGCCGGGCGTGCGCCCGATCATCTTCTTCGCCTCGGAGCCGACCGCCAGAATGCCACCGGTGTTCGTGTTGATGGCGACCACGGACGGCTCGTTCAGGACGATCCCCCGGCCCCTCACGTACACCAGCGTGTTGGCGGTCCCGAGGTCGATCGCCATGTCACGGCCGATGAACGACATGTTGTTCCCCTTGTTCCCCATGAGGAGCGTCTGGCCTTCCAGTTGATAGCGGCTGCTGTCAGGTCGGCGAGGTGGGTGGGTGGGTGGAGGCCCCATCGTAGTGCCGAGGGTACGGACATCGCGCGACGGGACTCCGGCGATCCCGCCGGAACGGATACCCGCCCCCTTAGTGGTGACGTCGTGTCCTGCACATGCGTTCCCGCACGCGCTCGGCAATACCGAAGGGCGACCGAAATTACTTCGGTCGCCCCAGGTCATGAGCGCTATTCGGCTGATGTTGCGTCAGGACGCGCCCGTTGGGGCGACCCGTCGGGGAGACCCGTCAGAGGGCGGGGAAGAACAGCTTCAGCTCGCGCTCCGCGGACTCCTCGGAGTCCGAGGCGTGGATCAGGTTCTCGCGGGTGACGGTGCCGAAGTCGCCCCGGATGGAGCCGGGCGCGGCGGCGATCGGGTCGGTCGGGCCGGCCAGCTGGCGGACGCCCTCGATGACGCGCTCGCCCTCGACGACGAGGACGACGACCGGGCCGCTCGCCATGAAGCCCATGAGCGGCTCGTAGAAGGGGCGCCCGACGTGCTCCGCGTAGTGCGCCTCCAGCGTCTCGCGCTCCAGGGTACGCAGCTCCATCGCCGGGATGGTCCAGCCGGCCTTCCGCTCGACACGGCCGATGATCTCGCCGACCAGCCCGCGACGGACCGCGTCGGGCTTGAGGATGACGAGCGTGCGCTGGGACATGGGTCTGACTCCTTGCGGCATACGGGTGCGGTCTGAAGAGGCTACAGGCCGCACCCGGACCGGCCGACAGCTGGACCGCCTCCACCCCCGCAGTGGGCGGGGAGCACGCAACCCGGTAAGGCGGGCACAAGGGCAAGCCGGGGTCACCCCCGCACGGGGCGGGGAGTCCGTCCGCCGGTCGGAACCAGGAAACCACCGAGGCTGGACGGGCGCAGCCTCAGGCCTGGGCCTCGCTCTGCGCCGCCCAGCGGGCCTTGGCGGCGTCGATCTTGCGGCCGTAGTGCACCGAGCACCACCACAGGCCCGCGAACACGGCCCCGAGGAAGAACATCATCGGCACCACGAGCCCGCTCGCGATCAGGCCGATCTGCAGGGCCCAGCCGATCTGCACCGCGCCCGGCCGGGACAGCATCCCGCACAGCAGCACGGACAGCAGCATGGCGATCCCGCAGACCGTCCAGACCGTGGCCTGGGTCAGGTCCGGGTTCTTCATGGCCACCAGGCCCGCGAAACCGATGACGAAGACCTCGCCGATCAGCGTCGAGGCACACAGCGTGCGCATCCGTCAGCCCCTCTTCAGCAGCAGGCGGGCCTCGCCCACCGTGATCACGGAGCCGGTCACGAGGACCCCGGCCCCTCCGTACTCGGCCTCTTCCTCCGCCAGGGTGATCGCCGCCTCCAGGGCGTCGTCCAGCCTCGGCTCCACCTGCACCCGCTCCGCGCCGAAGACCTCGACCGCGATGGCGGCCAGCTCGTCCGCGGACATGGCCCGGTGGCTGGTGTTCTGCGTGATCACGACCTCGGCGAAGATCGGCTCGAAGGCCTCCAGGACCCCCCGCACGTCCTTGTCGTCGCTCACGCCGACGACGCCGACCAGCCGGCTGAAGCCGAACGCCTCGGTCACCGCCTCCGCCGTGACCAGCGCGCCCGCCGGGTTGTGCGCCGCGTCCAGGATCACCGTGGGGCTGCGGCGCACGACCTCCATCCGGCCCGGCGAGGTCACCGAGGCGAACGCCCGGCGGACCGTGTCCACGTCCAGCTCGCGGGCCTGCTGCGCGCCGACCCCGAAGAACGCCTCCACCGCGGCCAGCGCCACGGCCGCGTTGTGGGCCATGTGGGCCCCGTACAGCGGCAGGAAGATCCCCTCGTACTCGCCGCCCACGCCGCGCAGCGTCAGCATCTGCCCGCCAACGGCCACCTCGCGCGAGACGACGCCGAACTCCATGCCCTCGCGGGCCACGGTCGCGTCCACCTCGACGGCCTTCTTCAGCAGCACCTGCGCCGCGTCCACCGGCTGCTGCGCCAGGATCACGGTGGCGTCCTGTTTGATGATGCCGCCCTTCTCCTGGGCGATCTCGGCGGGGGTGGAGCCGAGCCGGTCGGTGTGGTCCAGGCTGATCGGGGTGACCACCGCGACCGCGGCGTCGATCACGTTGGTCGCGTCCCAGCTGCCGCCCATGCCGACCTCGACGACGGCCACGTCCACGGGCGCGTCCGCGAAGGCCGCGTACGCCATGCCGGTGAGGACCTCGAAGAAGGACAGCCGGTAGTCCTGGGAGGCGTCGACCATCTCCACGTACGGCTTGATGTCCCGGTACGTGTCGACGAACCGCTCGGCGGTGATCGGCGCCCCGTCCAGGCTTATGCGCTCGGTGACCGACTGCACGTGCGGGCTGGTGTACCGGCCGGTGCGCAGATCGAAGGCGTTCAGCAGGGCCTCGATCATGCGGGCGGTGCTGGTCTTGCCGTTGGTGCCGGTGACGTGGATGGAGGGGTACGCGCGCTGCGGCTCGCCCAGGACGTCCATCAGCGCGGCGATGCGGCTGACGGAGGGCTCCAGCTTGGTCTCGCCCCAGCGGGTGGACAGCTCCTGCTCCACCTCCCGCAGCGCCTGCGCCACCTCGGGGTCGAGGGGCTCCGCGGGGACCGGGTCGCCCTGGGGCGGTCCGGCCTGGGCGCGCAGGGTGCGGCTGCCGGCCTCGATCACCGCCAGGTCGGGGTCGCGGTCGGACTCCTCCGCCACGATCTGGTCGAACATGTCGAGGGTGTCGTCGCGGTCGTCGGGGCCGTGGCTCTCGGGCTGCTGCTCACTCACAGGGCCAGTCTACGGACGGGGGCCGGAAGGGCCGCGCGGCCCTCGGCTCCGGCCGGTTCCGCGCCTCGGCTCCGGCCCGTGCGCGCGGGCCCGGACGGGCTAGCCCCGGGGCAGGGTCGCGACCACCAGGTACGCGTCCCCGGTCCGGGTGGCGGTCAGGGTGCCGCCGAGGCTGTGCACGCGCTCGGCCATGCTCGCCGTCCCGGAACCCGCCGAGACGGGGGCGCGGGCCGGGCCGCGGGTGGGCAGGGCGTTGCCGACCGAGATCCTCAGCCGGTCGCCGTCCGCCTCGATCCGGACGTCCACGGTCTGGCCGCCGGCGTGCTTGGCGGCGTTGGTCAGGCATTCCTGCACCACCCGGTAGACGGCGGCCTGCCGCAGCGGCGACAGGCCGTGGACCTGCGGGTCCAGGCTGAGCCGTACGGGTGAGCCGGCGCGGCCGGACTGCTCCGCGAGGGCCGGCAGCCCGTCCACGCCCGGGGTGGCATCGGGTTCGCCGCGCTGGACGATGATCTCGTTGAGGACGAGGTGGGCCCGGCGGGCCGTGTCGGCGAGCTCCTCGAAGTCCTTCGCGTGCGCGGTCTCGCGGGCCCGCACCGACAGCACCTCGGAGCGCACGGTCAGCAGGGTCAGCTCCCGTCCGACGAAGTCGTGGACGTCGCGGGCGACGGAGGTGCGCTCCTGCTGGACCGCCTGGAGGACGGCGGATTCGGCCTCCCGGGCTTCGAGCTCGCGGACCAGGTCGTGGCGGTAGGCGGCGATGCCGACGGCCGAGGCCAGCACGCCGATCGGCACGACGAGGCTCAGGAAGGAGCTCAGGGTCCGGGCCTGCGGCTCGGGCCAGCCCGGCACGCTGAACACCGCCAGCGCGAAGGCCACGTAGCCGAGCGTGGCGAGGACGGCGGCCCGCCGCCCGCGGTACCGGCCGACGGAGTAGAGGGCGAACTGGATCAGCGTCAGCTCGTGCAGCCAGCCGATGAACAGCAGCGCGGTGAGGTACGGGATCCAGGGCGCCCGGCGGCGCACGACGAGGGTGGCGGCCCCTGCGGTGAGGACGACGGCGGCCATGGGGCCGGTCAGCGAGTTGTCCGCGGCGGCGAGGCCCGGCAGGTCCAGGGCCATCAGGGCGAGGCAGCCGAGCGCGGTGAGCACGTCGGACGCCCGCTGCGTCCCGGACCAGCCCTCGGCGAGCCGGCGGCCGGTGGCCACGGCCCACTGGTACGCCGAGACGACGGGCTGGACGCGCATGCCTTCCATCATCCGTGGTCACCACCGGGGATCTAACCGGTCAACCCGGACAAAAAAGTGAGAATCGGCACGTCGGTGGCGGCGGGGGCGGGCGGCGAAGGCGAAGGCGAAGGCGAGAGTGCAGGCCGAGGCGAAGGCGAGAGTGCAGGCCGAGGCGAAGGCGAAGGCCCCCACACCGGCGGTCGGTGCGGGGGCCTTCGTACGGCGGTGGCGCGGCCTGCCGCCTGCGGCTGCTAGGCGGCGGGCAGGGCCGCCAGCTGGGCCTGGATGCGGGCGATGTCGGCCTCGGCCTTGGCCAGGCGGCCCTTGATCTTGTCGACCACGTTGTCCGGCGCCTTGGCCAGGAAGGCCTCGTTGCCGAGCTTGGCCTCCGCCTGCTGCTTCTCCTTCTCGGCGGCGCCGAGGTCCTTCGTCAGCCGCTTGCGCTCGGCTGCGACGTCGATGGTGCCCGACAGGTCGAGCGCGACCGTGGCCCCGGCGACCGGCAGGGTGGCGGTGGCGCTGAAGCCCTCGCCCTCCGGCTGGAGGCGCAGCAACTGGCGGATGGCCGCTTCGTGCGCGGCCAGCTCCGTACCGGCCAGGTCGAGCCGGGCCGGGACCTTCTGGCCCGGCTGCAGGCCCTGGTCGGCGCGGAACCGGCGGACCTCGGTGACGACCTGCTGGAGGTTCTCGATCTCGGCCTCGGCGGCCTCGTCGCGGAAGCCGCTGTCGGCCGGCCACTCGGCGACCACGATGGACTCGCGGCCGGTGAGGGTGGTCCACAGGGTCTCGGTGACGAACGGGACGACCGGGTGCAGCAGGCGCATCAGGACGTCCAGCACTTCGCCGAGGACCCGGCCGGAGGCCTTGGCGCCCTCGCCGCCCGCGAAGAACGTGGTCTTCGACAGCTCGACGTACCAGTCGAAGACCTCGTCCCACGCGAAGTGGTAGAGCGCCTCGCTGAGCTTGGCGAACTGGAAGTCCTCGTAGTACGCGTCGACCTGCGCGACCGTCTTGTTCAGGCGGGACAGGATCCACCGGTCGGTGGCGGACAGCTGCTCGACGGGCGGCAGCTCGCCCTCGACCGTGGCGCCGTTCATCAGCGCGAAGCGCGTGGCGTTCCAGATCTTGTTGGCGAAGTTGCGGGAGGCCTGGACCCAGTCCTCGCCGATCGGGACGTCGGTGCCGGGGTTGGCGCCCTTGGCCAGGGTGAAGCGGACGGCGTCGGAGCCGTACTTGTCCATCCAGTCCAGCGGGTCGACGACGTTGCCGAAGGACTTCGACATCTTCTTGCCGCGCTCGTCTCGGACGAGGCCGGTCAGGGCGATGGTCTTGAACGGGACCTCGCCGTCCATCGCGTACAGGCCGAACATCATCATCCGGGCGACCCAGAAGAAGATGATGTCGTGGCCGGTGAGCAGGACGTCGGTGGAGTAGAACTTCGCCAGGTCCGGGGTCTTCTCCGGCCAGCCGAGCGTGGAGAACGGCCACAGGCCGGAGGAGAACCAGGTGTCGAGGACGTCTGTGTCCTGGTGCCAGCCCTCGCCCGTCGGCGGCTGCTCGTCGGGGCCGACGCAGACGATCTCGCCGTTCGGGCCGTACCAGATCGGGATCCGGTGGCCCCACCACAGCTGGCGCGAGATGCACCAGTCGTTCATGTTGTCGACCCAGTCGAAGTAGCGCTTCGACATGTCGGCCGGGTGGATCGCGACGCGGCCGTCGCGGACGGCGTCGCCGGCGGCCTTGGCCAGCGGGCCGACCTTGACCCACCACTGCATGGACAGGCGCGGCTCGACGGTGGTCTTGCAGCGCGAGCAGTGGCCGACGGAGTGCATGTACGGGCGCTTCTCGGCGACGATCCGGCCCTGGGAGCGCAGGGCGCCGACGACCGCGGAGCGGGCCTCGAAGCGGTCCAGGCCGAGGAAGGGGCCGTGGACGGTGATCACACCGTGCTCGTCCATGATCGTCATGGAGGGCAGGTCGTGGCGCTGGCCGATGGCGAAGTCGTTCGGGTCGTGGGCGGGCGTCACCTTGACGCAGCCGGTACCGAACTCGGGGTCAACGTGCGTGTCCGCGACGACCGGGATCGAACGGTCGGTGAGCGGCAGCTTGATGAGCTTGCCGATCAGGTGCTTGTAGCGCTCGTCGTCCGGGTGGACGGCGATGGCCGTGTCACCGAGCATCGTCTCGGCGCGGGTGGTGGCGACGACGAGGGTGTCCTCGCCCTCGCCGTACTTGATGGAGACCAGCTCGCCGGCGTCCTCCTGGTACTCCACCTCGATGTCGGAGATGGCGGTCAGGCAGCGCGGGCACCAGTTGATGATGCGCTCGGCGCGGTAGATCAGCTCGTCGTCGTAGAGCTTCTTGAAGATGGTCTGGACGGCCTTGGACAGGCCCTCGTCCATGGTGAACCGCTCGCGCGACCAGTCGACGCCGTCACCGAGGCGCCGCATCTGGCCGAGGATCTTGCCGCCGTACTCCTCCTTCCACTGCCAGACGCGCTCGACGAACTCCTCGCGGCCCAGGTCGTGGCGGGACTTGCCCTCCTCGGCGAGCTGCTGCTCGACCTTGTTCTGGGTGGCGATGCCGGCGTGGTCCATGCCGGGCAGCCACAGGGACTCGTAGCCCTGCATGCGCTTGCGGCGGGTCAGGGCGTCCATCAGCGTGTGCTGGAAGGCGTGGCCCAGGTGGAGGGAGCCGGTGACGTTCGGCGGCGGGATGACGATGGTGTACGCGGGCTTCTCGCTCGCGGCGTCGGCGGTGAAGTACCCACGCTCTACCCAGCGCTCGTAGAGCTTCCCCTCTACCTCGGCCGGCGCGTACTGGGTCGGCAGTTCGGAGTTGGGGGTGCTGGGTGTCTGCGTGTTATCGGTCACGGGCACAGTTTAGAGGCGTAACGGTCCGGTACTGAAACCGGTAATCCGGGGGCCCGGGGCCCTGTGCCCCTCGGCCGTGGGACAGGATGTGTGGAACGCATAAGCATCCTGAAGGGGGACGCGGGTATGAGCTTCAACCAGCCGGGACCGTACGGAGGCCCGCCGCCGCAGCAGCCGGGACCGTACGGTGCCCCGCCGCCCCCGCCCCCCGCTCCGGCCCCCGGCCCGTACGGCCAGCCCGCGCCGCAGCCCGGCTACGGCTACCCGCAGCAGCCCCCGCAGCCCGGCCCGGGCTACCCCCCGCAGCCGCCGACGGCCCCGATGGGCATGCCGCAGCAGCAGCCGCAGTACGGCTACCAGCAGCCGGGCATGCCGCCGCAGCCGTACGGCACCCAGCCCCCGAAGAAGTCGAAGGCGGGCGTGGTCATCGCCGCGGTGGTGGCGGTAGCGGTCATCGCGGGCGGCGGCTGGTACCTCCTGGGCGGCGGCAGCGCCGGCTCCATCGACGAGGCCACCAAGGGTTACAAGCTCGTCGCCCCTGAGACGGTGAACGACTTCAAGAAGGACCCCAAGTACCAGCAGAAGACGATGTCCGACAAGGACCGCCAGGAGGCGGAGACTGCGGGCATCAAGAACCCGAGCCAGGTGGGCATGACCTACCAGTCCGGCGACCCGAGCAACCCGCTCTCGGCGAAGGGCCTGAACTTCTCCGGCCTCTACGGGACCATCGCGGACCCGGAGAAGTCCGTCGACGCCTACTTCTCCATGGCCAAGCTGAACGCCGGCAAGGAGAAGAACACAACGGTCGAGCTGATCGGCAGCCCGCAGGCGATGACCCCGGCGGGCTTCAAGGGTGCGGTGATGAAGTGCCAGGAGATGAAGTTCACCTCGACGAGCACCACAGCCACCAAGGGACCCAAGGAGTTCACGCTCCCGGTCTGCATCTGGGGTGACTACAGCACCCTGAGCATGGTGAGCGCGAGCGACGTGGGCAGCCTGCTGGCCGGCAAGAAGGGCTTCACCATGGAGCAGACCGCCGAGTTCACCGCCAAGCTGTACAACACGGCCCGCGTCAAGGGCTGATCGGGCCTGTGGCCGGCACAGCCACGAGGCACCGTGCCGGCCGCGGCTGGATCAGGCCTGCCCCGCCGCAGAACACGCCTCGCTGGCGTCGCCGTTCCTGACCCCGATGTTGGTCAGGCTGAGGTAGCAGCCGGGGTATGCGCCGATGTCGGAGCTGGCACCGAAGCGGCAGGCGGCCTCCACCTTGGGGCCGACGTTGTAGCCCGCCTCGTGCAGCGAGTACTGGCAGTCGCCCTGGTCTGCCGATGCGGGCGAAGCCGCAACGAGCGGCAGCGCGGCGGCGGCGAACGTTGCGGCCAGGACGCCCATGGCGCGCTTCTTCATGATCATGTGTCCCGTTCTCCTGACAAAGGTGGTTCGGGGCAAAGTTGATCAAGAACCCGCCCGCCAGGCCAGGCAACGCGAACCATCTGTCCGATAATCGGTCAATCTGGTCCGGAAAACGAGGAGGGGCGCCCCCATGGTGGGGGCGCCCCTCCTCGTGCACGGTGGGGTGGCGGCTAGGCCGACTTCTCCTGGGGGCCCTGGTCCTTCGGGACGATGCGGGGGACCAGGGTCGGGTTCACGTTCGAGCGGACCACGTCGGCGGTGATGACCACGCGGGCCACGTCCTTGCGGGACGGCACCTCGTACATCACCGACATCAGGACCTCCTCCATGATGGCGCGCAGGCCACGCGCACCCGTCTGGCGGAGGATCGCCTGGTCGGCGATGGCTTCGAGGGCCTCGCGCTCGAAGTCCAGCTCGACACCGTCGAGTTCGAACAGCCGCTGGTACTGCTTCACCAGCGCGTTCCGCGGCTCCACCAGGATCTGGAGCAGCGCCTCGCGGTCCAGGTTGTGCACCGAGGTGATGACCGGCAGGCGGCCGATGAACTCCGGGATCATCCCGAACTTCACCAGGTCCTCCGGCATGACCTCCTGGAACTGGTCGCTCGCCTCGATCTCCCGCTTCGAGCGGATCGTCGCGCCGAAGCCGATGCCCTTGGCACCCGCGCGCGACTCGATGATCTTCTCCAGGCCGGCGAAGGCACCGCCCACGATGAACAGCACGTTCGTCGTGTCGATCTGGATGAACTCCTGGTGCGGGTGCTTGCGACCGCCCTGCGGCGGGACCGACGCCGTCGTCCCCTCCAGGATCTTCAGCAGGGCCTGCTGGACGCCCTCGCCGGAGACGTCGCGCGTGATCGACGGGTTCTCGCTCTTCCGCGCGACCTTGTCGATCTCGTCGATGTAGATGATGCCGGTCTCGGCCTTCTTGACGTCGTAGTCGGCGGCCTGGATCAGCTTCAGCAGGATGTTCTCGACGTCCTCACCCACATAGCCGGCCTCCGTCAGCGCCGTCGCGTCGGCGATGGCGAACGGGACGTTCAGCATGCGGGCGAGCGTCTGGGCCAGCAGCGTCTTGCCCGAGCCCGTCGGGCCCAGCAGCAGGATGTTGGACTTCGCGAGCTCGATCGCGTCGTCCCGGCCCTGCGCGCCGCCGTTCTCCCCGGCCTGGACGCGCTTGTAGTGGTTGTAGACCGCGACGGAGAGCGCCTTCTTCGCCGGCTCCTGGCCGACGACGTAGCTCTCCAGGAACTCGTAGATCTCGCGAGGCTTGGGGAGTTCCTCCCACCGCACCTCGGAGGTCTCGGCGAGTTCCTCCTCGATGATCTCGTTGCAGAGGTCGATGCACTCGTCGCAGATGTACACACCGGGTCCTGCGATGAGCTTCTTCACCTGCTTCTGGCTCTTTCCGCAGAACGAGCACTTGAGCAGGTCGCCGCCGTCACCGATGCGTGCCACGAGGTGCTTCCCCTTCGCCTGGGAGACGCTTGGTTCAGCGGCTCCTGGTGCCTCATATCCGACGGTACCTTGCCGGGGGCCCCGTACGGGGCCCCCTTGACGCGGTTCACATCCCGGAATTCCGGGACGCGTCCGCGCCGAGTGGCGGCAAGGATCAGACCGCGTTCATCTTGCGGGTGGAGACGATCTGGTCGATCAGGCCGTACGCCAGGGCGTCCTCGGCCGTCAGGATCTTGTCGCGCTCGATGTCCTCGCGGATCTTCTCGATCGGCGTGGAGGAGTGCTTGGCCAGCATGGTCTCCAGCTGGTCGCGCATGCGCAGGATCTCGTTGGCCGCGATCTCCAGGTCCGAGAGCTGCTCGCGGCCGGTGCCGCCGGACGGCTGGTGGATCAGCACGCGCGCGTTCGGCAGGGCCATGCGCTTGCCGGGGGTGCCCGCGGCGAGCAGGACGGCGGCGGCGGAGGCCGCCTGCCCCATGCAGACCGTCTGGATGTCGGGCTTCACGAACTGCATCGTGTCGTAGATGGCCGTGAGCGCCGTGAAGGAGCCGCCCGGGCTGTTGATGTAGATCGAGATGTCGCGGTCCGGGTCCATCGACTCCAGGCACAGCAGCTGCGCCATGACGTCGTTGGCGGAGGCGTCGTCGATCTGCACGCCGAGGAAGATCACGCGCTCTTCGAAGAGCTTCGCGTACGGGTCGTACTCGCGCACGCCCTGCGAGGTGCGCTCGACGAAGCGCGGGACGACGTAGCGGTTGTCCACCTGCGGGCCGGTGTAGAGGCCGCTCGCGGGAGAGAGGTTGTTCATGTGCATCTGGGGGTTCACCATCCTGGTGCCGTTCTGCGGGCTGGGGCTTGCCTGGTGGGGCGGGCGTACGGGGCCTCGGACGAGGTCCCGCGCGCCGGGGCCGGGATCAGGCCCCGGTGCCGCCGCCGCCCGGGACCAGCGACGCGGCGGAGATGATCTCGTCGATGAGGCCGTAGTCCTTGGCCTCCTCCGCGGTGAACCAGCGGTCGCGGTCGCCGTCGCGGATGATCGCCTCCACGGTCTGGCCGGAGTGGTGGGCGGTGATCTCGGCCATGCGCTGCTTGGTGCGCAGCAGGTACTGGGCCTGGATCTTGATGTCCGAGGCGGTGCCGCCGATGCCGGCGGAGCCCTGGTGCATCAGGATGTCGGTGTTCGGGAGCGCGAAGCGCTTGCCCGGGGCGCCGCCGGTGAGCAGGAACTGGCCCATGGAGGCCGCCATGCCCATGCCGATGGTGACGACGTCGTTCGGGATGTACTGCATGGTGTCGTAGACCGCCATGCCGGCCGTCACCGAGCCGCCGGGGCTGTTGATGTACAGGTAGATGTCCTTCTCCGGCTCGGCGGCCAGGAGGAGGAGCTGCGCCGTGATCTTGTTGGCGATGTCGTCGTCGACCTGCTGGCCGAGGAAGATGATGCGCTCGCCGAGCAGCCGGTTGTAGACATGGTCGCCGAGGCCGCCACCGATGGACGGCTCACCCGCGGCGTAAGGCTTCAGATTCGTCACGTATCCACCTGCTCGTCTCCGACGGCCACATGCCGTCTCAGCGTCTTGTCCTGGGGCGCGGCCCGTTTGGCGCGGTGTGTCCGCCGTCGTCCGGGTACTCCCGTGCCCTCGTATTCATGGACCCTAACGCGCAGGTCGGACAACGCCATCCCGGTTCCCGAACTGTTCGCTCGGAGCGCAAGGTTCCCGGGGGCCACGGGGATACACGGAAGGGCCCGCACGCGGCTGCGTACGGGCCCTCCAGAGACACTGCGCGGTACTGCCGGGCCGGTGGGGGCCCGTCGGCCTTACTTGGCCTCGTCGGCCTCGCCCTCGGCCTCGCCGTCGACGGCGGCCTCGACGGTCTCGGCGGCGGCCTCGACCTCGTCCTCGTCGTCGGACAGGTCGATGACCTCACCCTTGGTGTCGACGACCTTGGCGGCCTCGACGACCAGCGCGAGGGCCTTGCCGCGGGCGACCTCGCCGACCAGCATCGGGACCTGGCCGCCCTCGACGACCGCCTGGGCGAACTGGTCGGGGGACATGCCGGAGGAGGCGGCGCGACGCATGAGGTGCTCGGTGAGCTCCTCCTGGTTCACACCCAGCTTCTCCTTGTTGACCAGGGCGTCCAGGACGAACTGGGTCTTGATGCCCTTGACCGCCTGCTCCTTGGTCTCGGCGTCGAACTCCTCGACCGTCTTGCCCTGGAACTCCAGGTACTTCTCGATGGTCAGGCCCATCTGGCCGAGCTGGTGGTGCTCCAGGTTGTGCTTGCGGGTGTTGACCTCGTCCTCGAGGAGCTTCTCGGGGATCGGGACCTCGGCGAGCTCCAGCAGCTTCTCCAGGACGCGCTCCTGGGCCTGCGTGGCCTGGTCGTACTGCTTCATGTTCTCGAGGCGCTTGCGGCTGTCGGCCTTCAGCTCCTCCAGGGTGTCGAACTCGCTCGCCATCTGGGCGAACTCGTCGTCCAGCTCCGGCAGCTCCTTGGCGGAGACCTTGGAGACCTTGACGGTCACCTCGGCGTCCTTGCCCTCGGCGGAGCCGCCCTTCAGCTGCGAGGTGAAGGTGGCCTCGCCGCCGGCCTCGAGGCCCGTGACGGCCTCGTCGATGCCGTCGAGGAGCTCGCCCGAGCCGATGGTGTAGGCGACGTCGTTGGCGACGCCGTCCGGCAGGACCTCGCCGTCGACCTTGGCCTCGAGGTCGATGGTGACGACGTCACCCTCGGCGGCGGCGCGCTCGACGTCCTTGGTGGACGCGAAGCGGTTGCGCAGCTGCTCGACGGACTTCTCGACGTCCTCGTCGGTCACCTCGACCGCGTCGACCTCGACCTCGATGCCGGAGAAGTCCGGGATCTCGATCTCGGGGCGCACGTCGACCTCGGCGGTGAAGGCCAGCAGCTCGCCGTCCTTCAGCTCGGTGATGTCGACCTCGGGCTGACCCAGCGGGTTCAGGTCGGCCTCGTTGATCGCCTCGGTGTAGAACTTCGGGAGCGCGTCGTTGACGGCCTCCTCCAGCACGGCGCCGCGGCCGAAGCGCTGGTCGATGACGCGGGCCGGGATCTTGCCCTTGCGGAAGCCCTTCACCGTGACCTGCTGGTTGATCTTCTTGTACGCCGCGTCGAGGCTGTCCTTGAGCTCCTCGAAGGGCACCTCAACAGTGAGCCGAACCCGAGTCGGGTTCAGGGTCTCCACGGCGCTCTTCACGGTTCGGTCTCCTTGTGGCTGACTGCTGGGGGTTCTGCCGTCTCGCTGGAATTCAGCGGCCCGGCGGACTTCGGCCCGGTACATCAGACACACGGGCACGCAGCTTGCATAGTAACCGCAAGCGGCAATCTGCCCACAACGCGATCTTGGCGATGCGCAGGTGGTGGTCGGGGTGGCCGGATTCGAACCGACGACCTTCCGCTCCCAAAGCGGACGCGCTACCAAGCTGCGCCACACCCCGTCGGTGCGACACGTAGGGTACATGGCCGGAGACCCTCCGACACGCGGCGTTTCGACGAAGCTTTCCGGCCGCCCGCGGGCCCGTCGTGGCCGAGCACGATATGCGGTGTGACTCCCCCGGCCCGACCCGCTAGGATGCTCTCCGTGCCGCAGCCTTCGGACCTGCGGCGCGCGTACTGCGGGTGTAGCTCAATGGTAGAGCCCTAGTCTTCCAAACTAGCTACGCGGGTTCGATTCCCGTCACCCGCTCCACACAGCTCAGGGCCAGGTCAGGGGAAGATTCCTCCGCCTGGCCCTGAGTCGTTCCCGGGGCTCGGAGACGACGGACAGGTAGCGCTCACTCCCGGGCGGTCGAGGCGGGGAGGACGGCTTCGCCGGAGTATGGCCGTGGCCGATGTACCGCCAGGAGCCGAGGACGAGGACGTCGTCCGGGTAGACCGGGTCGAGGTCGAGGCGGGCGGCGATCAGGCGGCGGGGGTGTCCCGGCGGGCGAGGACGTCACGGTCCCGGACGGGCCGGTCAAGGGTGCCGGTGTTCTCCGCGGCCTTGGTCGCGTATTCGGGATGTACGGGGCCACGGCCAGTTCGGTGAGCTCGGAGCCGTCCCCGGAGGCCTTGCTCACGCGGGGAGGTGCCAGGGCTCCTGGTGGCTGCTTTCGAGGCCGGGTGTCCGGCTGGCGGGCTCACGCAGCAGTCGGCAAGGTCTCGTGGTGATGCCAGACGAGGTAGCGGTCCTCTCGGCGTAGTTCCGCAGAGCCCCATTCGATGCGCATCACGCCGCGGTCCATGGCGCATGCGTAGGCGACCAGGACCAGGCGGGCGTCCTCGGGCAGGAGGGCGAGGTCGGGGTGGACCTCGGTGTCTTCGAGTTCATCGAGGCCCAGGTCGAGGGCTTGTTGCATCGGCTCTGGGCCGTGTCGCCGGATCAGGTCTGCGCGGAGTCCTGTCGCCCGGCGGAGGCGAGCGGCCGTTACCGGGACGTCCTTCTTCGCGTATCGGATCGGATAGATCACGCGATCAGCGAGGAGGACCACCGTTCGGCCCTGCAAGCGCACGGGAGTGGCGCCCTCCACCGGCTCCAGGCCGGCGGCGAGCTCCTCGTACTGAGCTGCGTAGAGTCCGTGGCCGTATGCCTCCAAGGTCTGCGTGTGGACTCCCTCATGGCCGTTGCGCGCCCTCTCGTGAGCCCGGATGAGGCAAGCCGGGATGATGTCCACCAGCTCGCCCGCAACGTCTCCGAAGACTTCACGCGCCCATGCAGTTGCAGACCCCATGGCACCGCCCTCCCCCTAGTGATGCTCAAGCGCCGAGCGGCATCGAGAAAACGGTGCTTCCTGCGAACGAAGCACGCAAGATGGCATGCGGCGCGCACGAGGGCGTGCTGGATGCGGTCATGAGCCACTCATGACCCCGGAAGCTGGGGCTGTGGCTGGTCAGGGTGGTGGGGGTGGGTGTGCGAGCCTTCGGGCTGGCCGCGCGGGTTCGGTTTCCGTCACCGGCTCCACACGGCTCAGGGCCCGGTCAGAGGGTGTTCTCTGCGCCTGCTCCTGAGGTGATTTCGGTGCCGCGGGGTGGGGGTTAGATCTTGATGCCGGCGATGGTGTCGGCGAGGGAGTTGAGGAAGCGGTTGACGTCCGGGGCGATGGAGCTGGACGCCAGGAAGAAGCCGAAGAGGACCGCGATGATGGCGGGGCCGGCCTTGATGTGATTGCCTCGGATCATCACCACCAGGATGATCGCCAACAGAACCACCACTGACAGCGAAATCGCCACTTCTGATCACACCTTCGGTCGTTCCCGGTCGGCTTCGGGCACGCGGCCGTGCGTACCCCCACATGGACCATCCTCCCACCAACGGGCCTTGGCTATCCGTCGCGTGACGATTCGCCCGTGGCGGGGGCCGGGCAACGGCGTTCCGGTCAGGGTGCGGTCAGGCCGAGGAGGGAGCGGACTCGGGCGTATTTCGCGGTCAGGCGCTGCCGGGTGGGCCCGTCGAGGACGGACAGGCGCGCGGGGTCCGCGTTGTGCGCGAGGTCGGCCTCCTTGACCAGGAGGGCGCCCGGGGTGGCGAGGATCCGGGCCGTGTACTCCTCCACCGGCTCCCCCGGGCGCTTGGTCACCGCCAGGACCATGTCCTTCACCGCCTGGGGCAGAGGGGCGGAATCCAGCCATTCCCGGCTGAGGGCGTCGTCCTCGACGGCATCGTGCAGCCAGGCCGCGGCCTGCTGTTCGGGGCTGCCGCCGCGGGTGCGGACGCCCTCGGCCACCGCGGCGAGGTGCTCCGCGTACGGCCGGCCGGCCTTGTCGGTCTGGCCCTCGTGCGCGGTGCGCGCCAGGGCCTCGACCTCCGCGAGGGTCAGTGACTGCTGCGTCATGCGGATCCCTTCGTCGTCCTGAGCGCCGCGGCGCGGAGCGCCCTCGCCGCTCGGTGCACATCCGCCTCCGTGGTGCGCCAGTTGGAGAACGCGGCGCGCAGCGCGGGGGTTCCCGCGTAGACGGTCGGGGTGACGAACACCTCGGCCGCGGCGGCCTCCCGCAGGGCCGTGAGCCGGGCTGGCGAGGGGTCCTCGGCGAGGGTGAAGCAGACGACGTTGAGGCGGACGGGCGCGAGCAGGCGGAAGGCGGGGTCGCGGTCCAGTGCCGCGCCGAGGGCCCGGGCGCAGTCGACGTCGCGCTCGACGATCTCCCGGTGGCCCTCGCGGCCGTACGCGCGCAGCGTGAACCAGGCGGCGAGCGCGCGCAGCCGGTGCGAGTTCTCGGGGGTGAGGTGCACCAGGTCGGGCGTGTCGCCGAGGGGGCCGAGGTAGGCGGCGGCGTTCTGGAAGACGCGGGCCTGGAGGTCGGGGCGGCGGGTGAACTGGACGGCGCTGTCGTAGGGGACGTTCAGCCACTTGTGCAGGTCGACGCAGACGGAGTCGGAGGCGTCGAGCCCGTCGGTGAGGTGGGCGTGGCGCGGGGAGAGGGCGGCGAAGGCGCCGAACGCGGCGTCGGTGTGCAGCCAGAAGTCGTGGCGGTCCTTCAGGGCGGCGACGGCGCGGAGGTCGTCGAAGTCCACGGTGTTGACGGTGCCGGCGTTGGCGACGACGACGGCCGGGCCGGGCGTGTCGGCGAGGGCGCGGTCGAGGGCGGCGGGGTCGACGGCCTCGCGCCCGGGCAGGGTGGGCACGGGGACGAGGTGGGCACGGCCGAGTCCGAGGACGGACAGGGCCTTGGCGATGGAGGAGTGCGGGGCGCCGGACAGCACGCGGACCGGGCCGAGGGCGGCCGCCCCGTCCTCGGCCGGGGAGACGCCGAGCCGTTCGCCGAGCCATTCGCGGGCGATGGCGAGGCCGGTCGTGTTGGACATGGTGGCGCCGCTGACGAAGGTGCCGCTGTGGGCGGGGCCGAGGTCGAACAGCTCGCGGAGCCAGCCGACGGTCTCGCGTTCGAGGTCCTGGCCGGCGCCGTCGAGGGCGGAGTTGGAGTTCTGGTCGTGGGCGGCGGTCAGCCAGTCGCCGGCCAGGGCGGCGGGGGTGGCCCCGCCGGTGACGAAGCCGAGGTAGCGGGGGCCGGCCGAGGCCGACAGGCGGGGTGCCCAGCGGTCGGCGAAGGCGGCGAGGGCGGCCTCGGTGCCGGTTCCGCGTTCGGGGAGCGGCTCGGGGGCCGGCGGCCCGGCGGGCGGCGGTACGACGGGGCGCTCGCCGAGGGCGGCGAGGGTGTCGGCGGCGGTGCGGCGGGCGGCGTCGAGGAGGTCGGGCAGGCGGGCCAGGTCGGCGGCGAGGGTGCGGTCCATGCGCGGCACGGTAGGGGCCGGCGGGCGGTGGCGGACCGGCCAATCGGGGGAGAGTGGCCGGGATCGGCCGACGGGCGGCCCGTACGCGGCGGAGCAGGGCCCACGGGACCGGGGAGGGGGCGGGCGGGGTGCCGTAGGGTCGGGGGATGGGGGCAATGCGCTGGACGGTACGGGTGGTCGGGGTCGCGGCGGCCATGGCGGCGCTGGCGGGATGTGACACCCCGCCCGCTCCCAGGCCCGCGCCGGGCCCTACAGGAGCGGCCCGGCCGGCCGCGACACCGTCACGGCCGGCCGCGGCGGCGCCGACCTCGCCCGCGGCACCTTCGACACCCCCCTCGGCAGCCGCCGACGAGCCGTGCCCGGCGGGCGGGGTGCGGGTGCGCCAGGTGGGCGGGGACTCCGCCATGGGGGTGCGCATCATGTCCGTCGAGCTGGTCAACTGCTCCGCCGAGCCGTATGCGCTCGAAGGCCACCCGCAGATCAGGCTGCTGGACCGGAAGCGCGCGCCGCTGGAGGCGGAGGTCCGGCACGGCTCGGGAGACATCGCCGGCGGGGTGCCGAGCATGGACCGGGCCGCCGAGCCGGTGACGCTGCAACCGGGGCAGCGGGCGTCCTTCGCCATGCTGTGGCGCAACCTCGTGACCGACCCGAGTGTTCCGGCAGCGGAGGGGTGGGCGGTGGAGGTGACGCCGAAGCCCGGCGCGCCCGTGGTGACGGCCGAGCTCAGGGACTCGGTGGACCTCGGCAACACCGGCAGGCTCGGCGTCAGCGCCTGGGGGCCCTCCAGCAGCTGATCGTCCGACCGTCTGACCGCACGTGCCGTCCGGGCCGTCCGGGCCGTCCGGGGCCCCGCGGCCGGGCAGCGGCGCTGCCCGGGAGCGGGGTCGGCGGCGGGTCAGCGCCGTTCGGGGCGCAGGGCCCAGTGGGCCGGGAGGGTCGTGGCGGTCAGACCGAGGCCGAGGGCGGCCGCGGCGAAGGCGGCGTACAGGGCGGGCGGGATGTGCGGGGGCGCCCCGGTGACGGCCCTGGTCAGCGGGATCAGGGTGGTCAGGGCGATCGCGGTGCCGAGGACGGTGCCCGCGCTGCCGATCAGCAGCCCCTCCCAGCGCACCATGCGCAGCACCTGGCGGCGGGTGGAGCCGACGAGGCGCAGCATCCGCAGCTCGCGGCGGCGGTCGAGGACGGTCATGACCAGGGTGTTGGTGGCGGCGACGGCCGCGAAGCCGCCGAGGACGGCCGCCATGACGGTGTTGGCCCAGGCGTTGACGGCGCGGTCCGTGGTCTGCTGCGCGGTCCACTGCGCGGCAGGGACAGCGGGGCCGGCGTCCGCCGGGGCCGGGCCGCGGACCAGGAGCTCGGTGGGCCGCCCGGCCGTGGTGCGGCCGGCCAGGTCGGCCGCGGGGAGGGTGACCTGGCCGAAGCCGAGGCCGCGGGTGTAGACGGCGACGACCTCGGGGCGGACCGGGGTGCCGTCGGGCAGGCTCAGCGCGATGCGGCCGCCGACCGGGACCCGGGCCGATTCGGCGAGGGTGCGGTCCAGGGCGACGGTGCCCGGGGCGAGCCGGTCGAGGCTGCCCTCGCGCACGCCGAGGTCGAGGACGGCGGCCGGGTTGCCGGAGACGCCCAGCGCGGACGCGGTCTGCAGGTGGCGGTCCCCGCCGGAGCCGAGCTCCGCGATGACGGCGGTGCGGGTGACGCGGAGGCTGCCGGGGGCGCTGCCCGCGGCGTCGGCGGCGTCGCCGGACGGGTCGGTGACCACGTGGTCGGCGAGCAGGCCGGCCTCCTGCTGCTGGCGGGTGGCGCGCTCCTCGCTGGTATGGAGGAACACCAGCGTCGAGGAGAAGGCCATGGCGAGCACGATCGGGGTGATCGCGGAGGCGAGCCGGCGGGCGTGGGTGCGGGAGTTGGCCGCGGCGAGAGCGCCGGGGGCGCCTCCGGCGCGCAGCGGCAGGCCGAGCACGGCGGTGCAGGCGCGGGCGACGAACGGGCCGAGCAGGGCCACGGCGAGCATGAAGAGCATGACGACGCCGAGGGCCGCGTTGGCGGCGTCCTCCCCGCCCGCGGTCGCGGCGAGGCCGGCGCAGGCGATGCCGCCGGCGAGGGCGGCGAGGCCGAGCGGGGTGCGGATCCAGCCGGGCCGGAGCCGTTCGACTGCTGCCTCGGCGAGGGCCCGGGAGGGGCGGATCCGGGCGGGGCGGCGGGAGGCGGCCCAGCCGGCGAGCAGGGCGGTGCCGAGGCCGATGGCGACGGCGGAGGCGAGGGGGATCCAGGAGACGGCGAGGTCGACGCCGGCCGGGATCGCGCCTTTCTCCTTGAGCTGCCCGAACCACCAGGCGGCCAGGGCGCAGCCGGGTACGCACCCGAGCACTCCCGCGGCGGGTGCGACGAGCAGGGCTTCGGTGGCGACCGTGCGGCGGACCTGCCGCGGGGTGGCTCCGAGGGCGCGCAGCAGGGCGAACTCGCGGGAGCGCTGCCCGACGGAGAGCGCCACGGTCCCGGCGGCCGTGAAGACGGCGACGAGGGTGGCGACGCCGCCGAAGGAGCCGCCGAGGCCGGCCAGCAGTTCCTTGGCGCCGTCGAGCTGCGGGTCCATGGCGCGATCGGGGCCGGTGAGTACCCGGGCGCGGCCGTCGAGGGCGGCGCGGGCCCGGTCGGCGAGGGCCTCGGGGTCGCCGGGGGCGAGCAGGACGACGGCGTCGAGGGCGTCGGGGTGTCCGGACAGGGCGCGGGCCTCGGCGTCGGAGAACCAGACGCCGGTGCCTCCGGCGCGCCCGACGACGCGGAACTCCCGCTTCCCGACGGGGGTGTCGAGCACGAGCCGGTCCGCGGCGGCCGCGGGGTCCGTGGGGTCCGTGGAGCCGGCGGCGGCGCCCGTACCCGTGACGACCTCCCCCGATGCCTGCGGGGCCCGGCCGGCGCTGAGCTGCGTACGCGTGAAGGCGGCGGAGCCCCACCCGGACGCCTCGACCGCCGGCCCGCGGCCGCCGGCGCCGCCGCCGGGGGCCGTGGCGCGGACGGGGAACACCACGTCGGGCACGGCCCGGCCGAGCGGGGCGAGCCGCTCCAGCAGGGCGGCGTCGACCCGGGCCCGGTCCGGGATCCGGGCGGTGACCTCGTAGGTGCCCTCGCCGCTGCCCACCCGCAGCCGGGCCTCCTGGTCGGCGGCGACCACGACGGGGGCCGCGGCGTACCGGGCGGGCGGCAGTGAGGCCCGTACGCCGGTTTCCAGCAGGATCCCGCAGGCGCTGACGACGGCGACGGTCAGGAGGAGGGCGAGGAAGGTGCCGGCGAAGGCCGCGGGGCGGAAGCGCACCGCCGCGCGGGCCAGGCCGTTGGGGCGGCGGAGCATCAGGCGGCCGCTCCCGTGTACGCCGGCGCGGTGAGCGCGGTCATGCGGGCGGCGATGGTCGCGGCGGAGCTGCGCGGCAGCCGGTCGGCGATCAGCCCGTCGGCGAGGAAGAGCACCTGGTCGGCGTGGGCGGCGGCGGCCGGGTCGTGGGTGACCATGACGACGGTGGCGCGCAGGGAGTCGACGGCGGCGCGGAGCAGTCCGAGGATCTCGGCGGCGGTGGTGGTGTCGAGGGCGCCGGTGGGCTCGTCCGCGAAGACCACGTCGGGGCGGGTGACCAGGGCCCGGGCGATGGCGACGCGCTGCTGCTGGCCGCCGGAGAGCTCGGCGGGGCGGCGGCGGCCCTTGCCTTCGAGGCCGACGCGGGCGAGCAGGTCGGCGGCCCGGGCGTGGTCCTGGCGGGCGCCGGCGAGCCGCATCGGGAGCAGCACGTTCTGCTCGACGGTGAGGGAGGGCAGCAGGTTGAAGGCCTGGAAGACGAAGCCGAGGCGGCTGCGGCGGAGTTCGGTGAGCTGGTTCTCGTTCATGCCGGTGATCTCGGTGCCGCCGAGGCGGACGGATCCGGCGGTGGGCAGGTCGAGTCCGGCCGCGCACTGCAGGAAGGTGGACTTGCCGGAGCCGGACGGGCCCATCACGGCGGTGAAGCTGCCGCGCGGCAGGCTGAGGTCGATGCCGCGCAGGGCGTGGACGGTCGCGGCGCCGCGCCCGTACTCGCGCCGTACGCCGCGCAGTTCGACGGCCGCCGCGCTGCCATGACCGCCCTGGCCGCCCCGGCCGTCGTACGCGGTCTGCTCGTCCTCGCTCTGCCGCCTGCTGCGCCGGAACCCCATGGTGTCCCCCTCCGTGGCCGGTGCTCCGGCTCTGCCGTTGCCGTGCCGTGTCCGTGGTCGATGGTGTCCTCGACGCTACGGACGGGGCGGGGGCGGCGGCCATGGCGCAGCCCGGCGGGTCCCGGGTGGGGGAAACCCCACCGGCGGCGGGGTGCAGGGGCGTAGGCGTGGGGCGGGGGGCTGCTCAGGGCGAGCGGCGGATGAGCAGCAGCGCGCGGTCGTCGTTGACGTCCTTGGCGACCTTCTCGATCAGGTGCCAGGCGGCACCCTCCCAGCCGGCCGCGACGTAGCGGTCGGCCTCGCCGGTGAGCCGGTCGATGCCCTCGCTGATGTCGCGGTCGGCGGTCTCCACCAGGCCGTCCGTGAAGAGCATCAGGACGTCGCCGCGGCGGAGGTTGCCGCGGGCGGGCTCGAACTCGGCGCCGTCGTAGACGCCGAGCAGCGGGCCCTCGCCGGACTTCTCCTGCCAGCGGCCGGTGCCCGCGGAGAGCTGGAGGGCGGGCAGGTGGCCGGCGGAGAGGAGCTCGTAGTCACCGGTCTGCAGGTCGAGGACGAGGTGGACGGAGGTGGCGAAGCCCTCGTCCCAGTCCTGTCGGAGGAGGTAGCCGTTGGCGGCGGGCAGGAATCCGTGCGGGGGCAGCGCGCCGAGCAGGCCGCCGAAGGCGCCGGAGAGCAGCAGGGCGCGGGATCCGGCCTCCATGCCCTTGCCGGAGACGTCCGTGAGGACGATCTCCAGGGTGCGGCCGCCGTGGGTCCGGGCGGCGACCACGAAGTCGCCGGAGAAGGACTGGCCGCCGGCGGGCCGCAGGGCCATCTCGCGGTGCCAGCCGCGCGGCAGTGCGGGCAACTGGCTCTGGACCCGGATGCGTTCGCGGAGGTCGAAGAGCATGGTGCCGCCCCGCCGCCAGGGCACGCCGACGCGGCTGCGGAACTGGGCGATGACCAGTCCGAAGAACCCGCAGGCGGCCACGACCAGGACGGTGCCCGGGGTGACCCGGGCCGGGCCCTGGGTGTAGGGGCCGAGGACGAGGGCCTCGACGATCAGTGCGGCCGCGGAGGCGGCGTACAGGGCGAGCAGGCTCGCCGGGCGCAGCAGCAGGCCGCCCGCGACGATGGGCAGGACGAGGGCGGCGGGCGAGAACCACACCGGCAGCATCAGCGTGCCGCAGGCGATGGCGGGGACGGTGGCGAGGAGTCCGGCGAAAGCCAGCCAATCGGAGGCGTCGCCGCGGAAGTAGTCGACGGCGGATTTGCGCAGGGTGGTGCGGGCCCGGTGCCACATCAGGCGTGCCCGGGCCATGAGCGTCTCCACACGTGCTCCGGCCATGTCCTTCGGGACCCTATCCATCCTGGCTGTGCGTGCGCAGGGGGACCCCCGGACCGGCGGGGTTCCGCCAGCTCCGAGGTCGTCCGAAATCCCGTCGACCGGGGCGGATTGCCCTGGTAAGGATGACCTTATGGCTCTTGAGATGCGTGTATTGCAGTCTGATGAGTGGGATGCCCTGTACGACCACCTGGAGTTGGCGTTCGGCGGTGTGCCCGATTCCGCCGAGGCGCGCGAGCTCTACCGGTCGCTGACGGAGGTCGAGCGGTCGCTGGCCGTCTGGGACGGGCAGGCGTGCGTCGGCTCGGCCTCGGCCTTCAGCTTCCGGCTGTCGGTGCCGGGGGGTGCGCTGGTGCCGGCGGCGGGGGTGACGATGGTGGGCGTCGCACCGACCCACCGCCGTCGGGGGATCCTCTCCTCCCTGATGCGCCGCCAGCTGGACGACATCCGCGCCGGGGGCGAGCCGCTGGCCGTGCTGACGGCCTCCGAGCCGGCGATCTACGGGCGGTTCGGGTACGGCGTCGCGACGTACGCCCTGTCGCTGGAGATCGACACCGCCCGGGCGGGCCTCACCGGGCCGCCGGGCGCGGAAGAGCTGCGGCTGCGCATCGCCGATCCGGCCAAGGCGCTGGGCGACTGCGAGCGGGTGTACGCGGAACTGGTCGCCCGGCGGCCCGGCATGCCGGCGCGGCAGCCCGGCTGGGAGCGGCTGCCGCTGCTGGACCCCGAAGCGGACCGCCAGGGCGCGTCCCGGCTGATGTGCGTGGTCGCGGAGCGGCCGGACGGCGAGGTGGCCGGGTACGCGCGCTACCGGGTGAAGCCGGACTGGGACGCGGCCGGGGCGCGGGGCACGGTCGAGGTGCGCGACCTCGACGCGCTGGATCCGGCGGCGGCGGCCGCGTTGTGGCGCTACCTGTTCGGGATCGACCTGACCTCGACGGTACGGGCCGGCGGGCGGCCGGCGGACGATCCGGTGCTGCACCTGGTCGGTGACGTCCGGCGGTCGCGGCCGGGCCTGCGCGACGCCCTGCACCTGCGCGTGGTGGACCTGCCCGCGGCGCTGCGGGCCCGCGGGTACGGGGCCGCGCTGGACGTGGTGCTGGAGGTGGAGGACGCGTTCTGCCCGTGGAACGCGGGCCGGTGGCGGCTGGTCTGCGACGGTCCGGGCGGGGCCGTGTCCTGCATCCGTACCGCGGATCCGGCGGATCTGGCGCTGTCGGCCCGGGAACTGGGCGCGGCCTACCTGGGCGGGGTCGCGCTGACCTCGCTGGCGGGGGCGGGGCTGGTGCGCGAGCTGTGCCCGGGCGCGCTGGCGGCGGTGTCGCGGGCGTTCGCCGGCGACGTGGCCCCCTGGCTGCCGCACGGCTTCTGAGTCCGGCCGCGCCCGGGGCGGCCGGCGGCGGCCCCGGGCGGGCTCGGCGGGCTCGGCGGGCTCGGCGGGCTCGGCGGGCTCGGCGGGCTCGGCGGGCTCGGCGGGCTCGGCGGCCGGCCCCGCGAGCTCGGCGGCCGGCCCCGCGGGATCGACCGCCGGCCCCGCGGGACCGGTGGCCGGCGCCGCGGGCTCAGCGGGTCTGGCAGGCCGGGCACCAGAAGAGGTTGCGGGCGGCGAGGTCGGCGGTGCGGATCTCGCCCCCGCAGATGTGGCAGGGCAGGTGGGCGCGCCGGTAGACGTAGACCTCGCCGCCGTGGTCGTCCACGCGCGGCGGGCGCCCCATGGCCTCGGGCAGGTGCTCGTCCCGGACGGTGTCGATCCGGTTCTTCCGCACGCCCTCGCGCATCAGCACGGCCAGGTCCGCCCACATCGCGTCCCACTCGGTGCGGGTGACGTCCTTGCCCAGCCGGTAGGGGTCGATGCCGTGCCGGAAGAGGACCTCGGCGCGGTAGACGTTGCCGATGCCCGCGACGACCTTCTGGTCCATGAGGAGCGCGGCGATGGTGGTGCGGGAGCGGGAGATCCGCTTCCATGCGCGGTCGGGGTCGTCGTCCGGCCGCAGCGGGTCGGGGCCGAGCCGGTCGTGTATCGCCTTCTTGCCGCCCCCGTCGATCAGGGCGCAGGCGGTCGGGCCGCGCAGGTCGGCGTAATGCTGCTCGTTCAGCAGGCGCAGCCGGACGGTGTCCGCGGCCGGCGGGGCCGGGGCGGGGCCGAAGCCGAGCTTGCCGAAGAGGCCGAGGTGGATGTGGATCCAGGCGTCGCCGAGCTCCAGGAACAGGTGCTTGCCGTGGGCTTCGGCGCTCTCCAGCTCACGGCCGTCGAGCAGC
The DNA here is from genome assembly GCF_055564695.1 of Streptomyces sp. NPDC029014. Classification (NCBI taxonomy): domain Bacteria; kingdom Bacillati; phylum Actinomycetota; class Actinomycetes; order Kitasatosporales; family Streptomycetaceae; genus Streptomyces; species Streptomyces sp. NPDC029014. Next base: position 4,932 of record NZ_JBVHVT010000073.1, on the reverse strand, counting down.
GCGGCGCTCTCGGCGAACCGGCCCTGGGGGCTGCTCACCCGGACGGGGCGGGCGGCGAACCGCTCGGTGTGGTCCTGGGCGAGGCGGTGGATCGTATGCCCCTCGGGCACGCTGCTCTCCTCCTGGTGACGCCGGGCGGCCGGCCGGGCCGGCGGACTGCCGGTGCCGTCCGTGCTGCCGGGGCCACCGTCCGTCCGGTTGCGGGAACGGCAGTGCCGCCGGACCCGGCGGGTCCGGCGGCACGGGGCGTCCTACTGGTCCTGCGGGTGGTGGGCCGGGATCGGGGGCAGCTCGCCGGTCTGCTCGTACGCGGAGAGCATGTCGATGCGCCGGGTGTGGCGCTCCTCGCCGGAGTACGGGGTCGCCAGGAAGGCCTCGATGAAGGAGGTGGCCTCGTCCTGGGTGTGCATGCGGCCGCCGACGGAGATCACGTTGGCGTTGTTGTGCTCGCGGCCGAGCTTCGCGGTCTCGACGCTCCAGGCCAGGACGGCACGGACGCCCTTGACCTTGTTGGCGGCGATCTGCTCGCCGTTGCCGGAGCCGCCGATGACGATGCCCAGGCTGTCCGCGTCGGCTGCGGTCTTCTCCGCGGCGCGCAGGCAGAACGGCGGGTAGTCGTCGACGGCGTCGTAGATGTGCGGCCCGCAGTCGACGGGCTCGTGGCCGTTGTTCTTGAGCCAGTCCACAAGGTGGTTCTTCAGCTCAAAGCCGGCGTGGTCGGATCCGAGGTAGACGCGCATGGGACGAGTGTGTCACGAGCGGCCCCGACAACCTGCCCCGGGGTGTCGCGTAAGTCACGTCTAAAGCTCAAGTAAACCCAAAGAACGCAGATGAGACACGGTGGGACCAAGGTCCCGGACCTTCGTCCTTGGCAACGATCCGGATGCAGCCCTTCCGCCGGCGTTCATCTCGGGTTTGAATGCCGGAACTCGCAACCCGGGAACCTAAGGATTCGTCCATGAGCACCACGACGACCCTTCAGAAGGCAGGCGACCCCACCGGTAACCCCGGCGGCGCCACGCCCAACGATGGTCTCAAGGCCGGTCTCAAGAACCGCCACCTGTCCATGATCGCCATCGGCGGTGTCATCGGCGCCGGACTCTTCGTCGGCTCCGGCGGCGGTATCGCCAAGGCGGGCCCCGCCATCCTCATCTCCTACATGCTCGTCGGCGCCATGGTCGTCTTCGTCATGCGGATGCTCGGTGAGATGGCCGCCGCCAGCCCGAACTCGGGCTCCTTCTCCGCCTACGCCGACCGCGCGCTCGGCCGCTGGGCCGGCTTCTCCATCGGCTGGCTCTACTGGTTCTTCTGGGTCGTCGTGCTGGCCGTCGAGGCCACCGCCGGCGCCGTGATCCTGGAGGGCTGGGTCCCCGCCGTCCCGCAGTGGGCCTGGGCCCTGATCGTGATGGCCGTCCTGACCATCACCAACCTCGGCTCGGTCGCCTCCTACGGCGAGTTCGAGTTCTGGTTCGCCGGCATCAAGGTCGTCGCCATCGGCGCCTTCGTCGTCATCGGCATGCTCGCCGTCTTCGGCGTCCTGCCGGGCTCGGACAACCCGGGCGCGGGCTTCGCGCACCTCACCGACGCCGGCGGCTTCATGCCGAACGGCTGGGGCTCCGTCCTCACCGGTGTGCTGATGGTCGTCTTCTCCTTCATGGGCAGCGAGATCGTCACGCTGGCCGCCGGCGAGTCCGAGGACCCGCGCCGCGCCGTCACCAAGGCCACCAACTCGGTCATCTGGCGCATCGCCGTCTTCTACCTGGGCTCGATCTTCGTCGTCCTGACCCTGCTGCCGTGGAACGACGAGTCGATCGTGAAGAAGGGCTCGTACGTCGCCGCCCTCGACTCCATCGGCATCCCGGCCGCCGGCCAGATCATGAACGTGATCGTCCTGACCGCCGTGCTGTCCTGCCTCAACTCCGGCCTGTACACCGCCTCCCGCATGGCGTTCTCGCTGGGCGAGCGCGGTGACGCCCCCAAGGCCTTCGCCAAGGTCAACAAGCGGGGCGTGCCGATGGCCGCCATCCTGGGCTCCACGGTCTTCGGCTTCGTCGCCGTCGTCTTCAACTACACCAACCCGGACACCGTCTTCAGCTTCCTGCTGAACTCCTCCGGTGCGATCGCGCTCTTCGTCTGGCTGGTCATCTGCCTGACCCAGCTCCGCATGCGCAAGATCCTGGTCGCCGAGGCGCCGGAGAAGCTGACGGTCAAGATGTGGCTCTTCCCGTATCTGACCTGGGCCACCGCCGCGATGATCGTCTTCGTCCTGGGCTACATGCTCTACGACGAGGGCAACCGCGAGACCGTGATCCTGTCGCTGCTGGTCGCCGCGGTCGTGATCGCGATCGGCGTGGTGCGCGACGTCCGCCGCCGCAAGGCCTCCGTCGAGGCCTGACCCGTAAGGGCTCCTGACGGCAGCAGCCCCGGACCGCACATCGCGGTCCGGGGCTGCTTCGCTTCGGGGGCTGATCGCTCCGGGGTTGCCCGCTCGGAAGCTGCCCGCTCCAGGGCTGCCGGCTGCTACGAGCGGCCGGCCAGCTTCCAGGCCGTCGGCAGCAGGCCCATGGCCAGCGCCGCCTTGAGCGCGTCGCCGATGAGGAACGGGGTCATGCCCGCCGCGACGGCCGCGCCGAAGGACATCCCGGTGGACAGCGCCAGGTACGGCACGCCCACCGCGTAGATCACGGCGGAGCCGAGCACCATCACACCGGCCGTGCGCAGCACCGAGCGGTCGGCGCCGCGGCGGGCCAGGGCGCCCACGACGGTGGCGGCGAGCAGCATGCCGAGGACGTAGCCGAAGGACGCGCCGCCCGCACCGGAGGTGCCGTCCGCGAACCAGGGCAGGCCGGCCGCGCCGAGGAGCGCGTACAGGCCGAGCGAGAGGAACCCGCGGCGGGCGCCGAAGGCGGTGCCGACGAGCAGCGCCGCGAAGGTCTGGCCGGTGACCGGGACCGGGGAGCCGGGGACGGGCACGGCGATCTGCGCGGCCAGGCCGGTCAGGGCGGCTCCGCCGATGACGAGCGCGATGTCGCGGGCGCGGCTCGCGGGCAGCAGGTCGGCCAGGACGGCGCCGGGGCGGGAGGAGACGGAAGCAGAAGCGGTGCTCATCGGGACTCCGCGGGATGAGGGGTGACGGGACGATCACCGACGCTAGTGCGCGGGCCCGCGCCGCCCCACCGCTGCCCGGGACAAAGCGCTGCTCCCCCCTTTGGTCGGAAGTGCACAAAGTCCTCGGTTCACACCCGAGGCGCCGTGATGCTCATCACGAGTCAGATCAGTCAACACATCCTTTTTGCGCGGAAGGGCGCCCTCCGGTGAGACTGTAGGGTCCCGCCAACTACTGCGGAGCCCACCGCCGCTGCCGAGCACGAGAGTACGAGCCTCCACTCATGCGCGACCCCCAGACCGAGACTCCTCCGGGCGGCCCCGAGCTGCCCGCCGAACCCCTGAGCCACAGCCTCAAGCAGCGCCACCTGACCATGCTGGGCCTCGGTGGCGTGATCGGCGCCGGCCTGTTCGTCGGCTCCGGCGCGGGCATCGGCATCGCCGGCCCCGCGATCATCTGCTCCTACCTGCTGGCCGGCGCCCTCGCCATGCTGGTGATGCGGGCGCTGGGCGAGATGTCCGCCGCGCTGCCCGCCTCCGGTTCGTTCTCCGTGTACGCGGAGCGGGCGCTGGGCCGCTGGGCGGGCTTCTCGGCGGGCTGGCTGTACTGGTTCCTGCTGGTCGTGGTGCTGGCCGTGGAGGCCACCGGCGCGGCGAAGATCGCGCACGGCTGGCTGCCGGCCGTCGACCAGTGGCTGTGGGTGCTGCTCTTCATGGTGGTCTTCACCGTCAGCAACATGGCCGCGGTGAAGAACTTCGGCGAGTTCGAGTTCTGGTTCGCCGCCCTCAAGGTCGGCGCGATCGTACTGTTCCTGGTCCTCGGCACCCTGGCGATCTTCGGTCTCCTCCCCGACACCGACCCGGTCGGCCTGGACAACCTGACCGGCAACGGCGGCTTCTTCCCCGCGGGCGCGGCCGGTGTGATCGCCGGCATGCTGGCGGTCATCTTCGCCTTCGGCGGCCTGGAGGTCGTCACCATCGCGGCCGCGGAGTCGGACGACCCGGCCCGCTCGGTGGCCCGCGCCGTGCGCAGCGCGGTGTGGCGCATCCTCTTCTTCTACGTCGGCTCCATGCTGGTCATCGTCACGCTGCTGCCGTGGGACTCGCTGAAGCCGGGCCAGAGCCCGTACGTGGCCGTCCTCGACTCCATCGGCATCCCGGGGGCCGGGCAGATCATGAACATCGTGGTGTTCGTGGCCCTGCTGTCGGCGCTCAACGCCAACCTGTACGGGTCCTCCCGCATGGTCTTCTCGCTGGCCGAGCGCGGCGAGGCGCCAACGGCGCTGCTGAAGGTGTCGCGGGGCGGGGTGCCCCGCCGGGCCGTCGTCGCCTCGGTGGCCTTCGGGTTCGTCTCGGTGGTGCTGAACCTGCTGTGGCCGGACACGGTCTTCCTCTACATGCTCAACGCGGTCGGTGCGGTGCTGCTCTTCGTGTGGGCGCTGATCGCGGTGTCGCAGCTGCGGCTGCGCCGCGAGCTGGAGCGGGACATGCCGGAGCGGCTGACGCTGCGGATGTGGTGCTTCCCGTACCTGACGTGGGTGGCGCTGCTGGCGATGGCGGCGGTGCTGGTGCTGATGCTGTTCGACGACGGGGCGCGGCCGCAGCTGCTGTGGTCCTCCGGCGCGGCGGCCGTGGTGCTGGTGGTGGCGTGGATCCGGGAGGTGCGGACGCGCCGCTCGGAGGAGGCCTCCGCCTGACGCACGAAGGTGTGGGGTGAGCGGGGGCGGGGAGGTGGGTTTCTGGCCTGCTCCTTTCTCTTTTCTTTTTCCCTCTTTTCCCTACCTGGTTCTTTCGGCGGGTAATTCCTTTTTTTTTTTGGCACCATTC
>NZ_JBVHVT010000072.1:0-47311 GCF_055564695.1 Streptomyces sp. NPDC029014 | reverse complement strand
ACCACGGCTGCCACCGCCACCGCGGCGGTGACCAGCCTGGGCACGGACCGCCACCACGGCCTGGGGGGTTCGCCGCGGTCCTGCGGAGGCGGGGGGGGGGGGGCACCCCCCCCCCCCCCCCCCCCCCCGCCCCCCCCCCCCCCCCCCAGTGCCGTCAGCGGCGGCGGGTGCGGGTGCGCTTGACCTTGAGCTCCTCGAAGCGCGGGACGTCGCCGTCGGTGACCCGCTGCCAGGCCCGGCGGTAGAGGTCCGCGGCCGGTTCGGCGGGCACCAGGACGCGGAGCGCCGGGCTGCCGCCGGGGGCGAGGCCCTCGTACAGGGGCAGCTTCCACTGCTCGACGGGCAGGTTCGGGGAGGCCATCTCGGCCCAGGGGCCGGGGAGGAACAGGGTGCGCCCCGCTCGGGTGCGGGTGGCCGTCACCACCAGGTCGGTGGCGGCCAGTTCGGCGCGGGCCGCCTTCAGCCGGGCCGGCTTCCAGCCCGTCCACCGGGCCGTGTTCCGGTCCGTGGGGTCGGCCATCGCCAGCAGCATCAGGTACAGCACCGCCGCATCCGCACCCAGCCCGTACGCGGCCCGCACCTCGGCCACCAGCTGCGGCACCGACCGGCCCGGATCCTGCGGCCACCACGTACCGTCCGGGCCCGCCTCCCCCGCGACCGGCGCGCCCGGGTCGGCGAGCAGCGCCGCGAACCGCGGGTCCTGGACGCGGCGCAGGGCGGTCTCGACCGCGGACGGCTTCTGGTCGGCGCCGCGCAGGGCCGGCAGGTAGGGGTCGGAGCCGGTGGAGTCGAGCAGGGCGGTGCGCAGGGCGGGCCTGGGCCGGTCGTCGTGGGTGGCCATGACGACCGCGCCGTAGCGCTCGTGGCCCTCCGCGGTCTCGGTGGGGGTGCCGGCGGCCTTGCGGAAGTCGGGGAGGTACGCGTAGTACCCCAGGTCGAGCAGGAGTCCGGGGGAGGCGAGCCGCTGCCGTACGGCGGTGAGCGCCGGCGGCAGGAGGGCCCGGACGGGGTCGCCGGCGGGGAGCCGGTGGGCGAGCCAGGCGGTCAGGGCGACGGTGTCGGTCAGGACCGATCCGTCGAACGGCTCCGCGCACGGTGTGCTGGGCTCCACCCGGTCGTTGTGGACCCTCCACTCCGTGTCGGCGCCCAGCGCCGGGGACGCCTCGGGGTCGAGGACCGTGACGAGGGCCCGGTGCGTGGACGAGGAGGTGCGTACGGCGCGGGTGGCCTCGGCGAGCAGCCACTCGGGGACGGGCGTACGGCGGCCCACGCGCCGGTTCCACAGCTCGGCGGCGGCCTCGACGTCGGGGCCGTCGGTCCACAGCCGGGCCGGGTCGGCGGGCAGCAGGGCCGCGACGAGGGACCGGCGCAGGTCGATGTCGAGCGCCTTGAGCTCGGTGCGGGCGTGCTTGGCGTCGGCGGCCTTCACGCCGAGGGCCGTGCGCAGTTCGGCCGACAGGAAGTTGTGCTCGTAGCTGTCGATGTGGGGCAGGCCGGCGAGCAGCAGCTTGGCCGTGGTGGCGGAGACGCCGGTCAGCTGCGCGAACGCGTCGGCGGCCGCGGGCCGCGGCGGTACGGGGCCGCGGGCGGCGGCCTCGGTGAGGAAGTCGGTCAGCCAGCCGGGGCCGCGCTCGCGGTCGCCGACGGGGGCCTCGCCGCGCAGGGTGTAGGGGCCGGGGACGGTGAACCGGCCGGACGGGTCGTGGAGCAGGGCCCCGAACTCGCGGCCGCCTGCGGGCACGCTCTCGGTGTGCTCGGTGAGGGCGAGGACGGCGCCGCCGCCGAGGGGGAGCAGGCTGCGGTGCGAGAAGTTGCGGCCCAGGCCGTCGGGGGTGCTCAGGTGGTGGTCGTCGAGGTGGACCAGGACACGACGCCAGCGGTCGGCGGATCCTGCGGCGGAGGCCAGGCCGAGGGCGTCGATCGTGCCGAGCAGTCCGCACAGGGCGGCCCGCTGCTCGTCGGTGGCGCCGGGCGCGACGGCCCGGTAGGCGATGGCTGCGGGGTGGTCGAGCATCGGCGTGAACGGGAGCCCGGAGTATTCGAGTCCGGGCGCATCGAAGTGGAGCCGGCCGGGTACCGCGGTGGCGCCGGTGTCGGCGGTCGCGGCGGCGAGGCGGTGCAGGTACTGGTGGGCGACGTCGCGCTCGGCGCCCCAGTGGTAGTAGCCGGTGCCGATGACGCCGCGCAGGGCGTTCTCGACGAGCTGGTCGGTGGGGCCCTCCGGTTCGCCGGGGCCGTCGGCGGCGGCGGAGTCGAGGCGGGCGGCGATGCCGTCCAGGGCCTTCTGCTGGGTGAGGGCGAAGCGCAGCACCTCGATGATGCCGCCGACCAGTTCGGGCGCGGTGGCCTGCGGGAAGGCGGCGGCGACCAGGCCGGGCAGGTCGGACGCCTTCTCCGCGGCGGCGGCCGCCGCCATCAGGGCGGCGACGGTGTCCCGGTCGGCGGTGCGCAGGGCGGTGGAGCCCTCGGGGTCGCGGGGGCGCAGGGCGTACCAGAAGGGCACCGGCGGGAGGGTGACGCTGCCGGTGGCGAGGCCCTCGTTGCGGTAGTCGCCGTTGGTCTTGACCGTGACGACGCCGTCGGGGTCGGTGATGCTCAGCTCGCGCCAGCGGTGCGTGAGGGCGCGCGGCCGGTCGTCGCCGGGGAGGGCGAGGGCGGCGGCGGGCACGTGGGCGTCCTCGGGGAGGCGGACGGTGCGGCCGGCGGTGTCGCGGCCGTACCAGCCGTCGCCCTTGACGCGGACGGCGCACCAGCCGAGGAGGCCGTCGGCGGGCGCGCCGAGGGCCGAGCCCTCGACGGTGGGTGCGGGCCGCAGCCAGGCGGCGTGGGCGCCGAAGGCGTCGTGGCCGCGGTGGGCGCTGAGCACGTCGGTGAGGAAGGCGGGCTGGGAGAAGCGGCCGTGGGTGCCGTCCGCGGGGTTGTACTCGCACCAGCCGGCGGGCTTGTCCTGTTCGCGGCGCCGCCACACCCAGTACGAGGTGCCGTCGGACAGCAGGGCCTGCTCGGGGGGCAGTTCGGTGTCCCCGGCGTGGAGGACGCCGCCGCCGACGGTGCGGCCGCCGCCGGGCAGGGGCAGGCTGATCTCGTCGGAGCGCAGCGACCAGTGGGAGCGGTCGGTGCTGAGGGTGAAGACGTTCTGCGGGTCGGTGTGCCAGTAGCCACGGACCTCGCTGCCCCAGGTGGACCAGAAGACGAGCAGTGCGCCGTCGACGTAGTGGAACCCGTACTGGTACGAGCCGCCGGCCGGCACGCGCAGGTCGTGGGTGAGCACGGTGGAGTCGGCGTCGATGACGCGGACCTGGACGGGGTTGGCGACGATGAGGTGGGGCCAGGCCTCGACGACGGTCAGGTTGCCGCGGTGCAGCGCCTTGCGGTCGGCGAGTTCGACCATGGCCTCCTCGAACGCGGGCCAGACGTACTCCTCGAAGAGGCCGCCGCGCAGGGTGCGGGCGAGGATCTCGCCGAGGTCGGCGGCGGCCGCGTCGGCCACCTCCTCGCGGGCGAGTTCGAGGGCCTCGGCGGGCAGCCACGTCAGCCGGTTGATGGCGTCGGGCAGTCCGGGCAGGCCGGCGGCCTTGGAGTTGCGGGCGACCTCCTGCATCCATTCGGTGAGCATCGGCCGGCCGCCGGGCGAGGCCGCGAGGCGGCGCATGACGTCGCCCCCGGAGTTGGCGTCTCCGTAGGAGTTGACGGCGCGGCGGAACGCCGGCCGGAACCGCTGGTCGGCGGCGAGGGCGAGCAGATCGCGGCGCTGGTCGGCGCGGGCCCAGTCGGACAGGTTCAGCTGGTTGTGGCGGTAGTGCGAGCGGGGGTTCTCCTCGGGGTCGGCGACCGGGATCCCGAGGGAGAGGAGCAGGTCGAGCACGTCGACGTCCTGGACGCCGATGCGCAGCCCGGCCTCGCGTCCGGGCTCGGCGAGGTCGGCGCGCAGCCGGTCCGCGGCGCGGGTGACGAGGTCGAGGAGGGCGGGCAGGGTGGGGCGCTGCCCCCAGCCGGTGTGGCGGGCGTGGTGGAAGCGCTCCAGCCAGCCGGCGGCGCCGTCGGCGCAGCGCTGCTCTGCGGGCAGGCCGGCGTCGAGGAGCCCGGCGGTGGCGCCGGACTCCTCGAGGATGTCCAGCCACAGCGCGGACAGTTCGCCGTCCCCGCCGCCGGGCGGCATCAGGTCGAGGAGGGTGCCGCGGACGGCGGGCTCGCGGCGGGCCAGGGCGATCAGCGCGGTGCGGTGCGCCTTCCACCAGCCGTACGCGGCGCGCAGGGTGGCGGGCAGCGGCAGCAGCTCGGCGAGGTACTCCTGCTCGGCCTGGCTGCCGGTCAGGCCGGCGGCCCGGGCGAGGCGGCGCAGCTCGGTCGCGGCCTGGGCGGAGGGCGGCAGGCCGCCGGCGGTGCGGCGGACGCACAGGCGGCGGAAGCGGGCGTGGGCCTCGGCGGGGCTGACGCGGGCCGAGAGCTCCTTAGCGTAGCCGGTGAGGACCTTCACGGGGAGGGCGCCGACGAGGGCGAACTCGAGGAAGACGGCGTCGAGGCGGTCCTCGTCGACGGTGAGGCCGTGCTGGGCCTCGCTGGTGCGGGCGCGCCCGAAGAGCTGGGAGGCGTACGCGGTGTTCTCGACGGCGAGGAAGAGGCGGGCGGCCTGCTCGTAGAAGACGGGCAGGAAGTGCGGTACCGCGGCGCCGAGCCGGCCGGCCAGCTCGTGGACGGCGTCGAGGGCGGCCTTGGGCTTGGTCTTGGCCTGGCGGGCGACCCGGTCGAGTTCGGGGACGACGGCGAGGGCGTGGTGGCCGTCCTCGGGGTGGTGGACGAGGACCCATTCGGGGAAGCCGAGGGCCTGGCGCTGGCCGAGGCCGACGACGGGCGGCTCGCCCTCGTCGGGGACGAGGCCGAGGAAGCCGACGGCCAGGTCTTCGGCGGGGCCGAGTTCGGCGGCGGCGAGCCGGACGACGACGCGGCCGTCGGGCAGGGCGGGGTGGTGGTAGCTGCGGGCGGTCAGGTCGACGGCGGAGGGTCCCGCGCCGTCGGTGCCGACGGGGAGCACGGCGCCGGCCTTCAGGAGCAGTGCGGCCTCGGTCGCGGTGCCGGTCGCGGTGGTGCCGGGGGCCGCATTCGTGGTCGTGGTCGTGGTGGTCATCGTGCGTCCTTGCCTTCTTCGATCTTGCGTCCGGCGTACAGTGCGGCGGCCATGCGCATGCCCTCGGACCAGGCGACCGGTCCGACCTCGGACAGGCGTACCGCCCGGCCGTCCTCGTCGTGCCAGGTCAGGGCCCCGGTGGTGGCCTCGTCCTCGTAGTAGGGCTCACCGATCCAGACGGCGGCCTCGGTGGCCCGGCCGGTGTCGCGGACCGCGCAGGTGGCGTAGCCGCCGGAGACGCGGTAGCCGAGGCCGGTGGCGCGGGCGGCCAGGCCGAACCGGTTGGGGAAGACGCCGCCCGCGTAGTCGCGGACCTCGGTGTCCTTGGCGGCGAGCCCCTCGGGCTTCAGCCAGGTCGCCCGGTGGATCTGTTCGACGCGCTGCACGATGCCGAGTTCGGCCGCGAAGTCCCGTACGTCGTCCAGGTCGGGCAGCAGCACGGGGTGGGGCAGGGTCACGGTGCGCGGGGAGAGCCGGACGGTCTCGCCGTCGAGGTTGACCACCTTCAGCTCGCCGGAGGCGGTGGCGTCGCGCAGGAAGCCCACCTCGTCGGGGTCGTCACCGACGACGGCGAGGTCGCGCAGCGCGTTCTGCCAGGCCTCGTCCGGCCAGACCCGGGCCAACAGTGCGGTGGGCACGGGCAGGGAGGACACCATCCAGGTGTCGACCTGGGCGATGCAGGCCGCCTCGTGCCGGTCGAGCCATTCGGCGAGCCGGCGCAGCCGGTCCACCTCGGGGTGGTCCCGCAGCGCCTTGGGCAGTGACTTCAGCTGCCGTCCCGCCGTGCGCCCGGTGGTGGACCGCGCCGCCACCTTTCCTTCCACCAGGGCGATCTCGTATCCCTCGCCCGCCGCCAGCCAAGCCATGTGCCTCGCGCCCTTCCGCCTGCCCGATCCGATTCCGCGCAGCGTCGGGTACGGCCGAAAAGCCCCCCTGAGCTGCGGTATGCGGGGAGATTAGCGAGGGCCACTGACAACGCCCCGCCAGGGGGCTCGGATCGGGGTCGAGGGGCTGCCGTCGGATGCGGGCACTGGGCCGAATGTCCGGTTCTGGGTACTGTTTTCGAGACAGTGCGCGAACCGGGGTCTCGGGGTGGGGTTCATGGGACGTCAGATACGGGTGCGGGGCGCGGTGCTGGCGGCTTCGCTGCTGCTGGCCGCGACGGGGTGCACGGCGAACGGTACGGACGGCCCGGCTGGTTCCGGCCCCTCCGCGCCGCCCCCGGCGCCCGCGCCGGCCGGGTCGTCCGCGGCGCCGCCGAAGGCCGGTGCCGGCACGGCGGGCGGCGGCGGGGAGCTCCTGCCGGGCCTGGTGGGCGTCGCCGTGGCCCGTACGCAGCTGGCCGGGCTGACGGTGGCGCCCGGTGGGACGATGGCGGGATACAGCAGGGCCAAGTTCACGCACTGGGCGGAGCAGGGCGGGGCGTGCAACACCCGCGAGGTGGTGCTCCGGCGCGACGGCGCGGACGTGGTGCAGGACGCGGAGTGCCGGGCGGTCTCCGGGAGGTGGCAGAGCCTCTACGACGGGGCGGTGGTGACCGACGGGGCGAAGATGGACATCGACCACATGGTGCCGCTCGCCGAGGGATGGCGTTCGGGCGCGGCCGCGTGGGACGCCGCCAAGCGGAAGGCGTTCGCCAACGACCTGGCCCGCCCCCAGCTGCTGGCGGTCACGGCGGCGTCGAACCGGTCGAAGGGTGACCAGGGCCCGGACCTGTGGCAACCGCCGGACCGGTCGGGCTGGTGCGTCTACGGGCGTGCGTGGACGACGGTGAAGTCCGCCTACGGTCTGACGGTCACGGAAGCGGAGAAGAAGATGCTCACGACGATGCTGGACACCTGCGCGGCATGACGGCACCGCGGCGCGGGTGCCGGACGGGAGCCCCACCCACGGCCGACCTGCCCACCCCGCCCGCCCCGCCCGGTCAGCGGGCGGGCGGGCGGGTGGGCGGGCGGGTGGGCGGGTGGGCGGAAGGGTGGCCGGTGCCCGGTCAGCCCTCGTATTCCGTGAGGTCGATGCCGTACACCTGGAGCAGGTGCCCGTGCTCCGGGTCCGTGGCCTCCCGCTCGGGCGCCATGCCCAGCTTGTCGGCCACGTTGTGCGAGGCCCGGTCACCGGCCCGGACCACGGCGATCACCCGGTCCAGGCCGCGGTCCTGGAGGGCGAACTCCAGGGCTGCCTGGGCGGCCTCGGAAGCGTAGCCCTGGCCCCAGTACGGGCGGCCGAGGCGCCAGCGGAGGTCGACGGCGGGCAGCAGTTCGGGCAGGTCCTCGGGCACCGACAGCCCGACCGCGCCGATCAGCTCACCGGAGGCGAGCAGTTCGACGGCGAAGAGGCCGAAGCCCTCCTCGTCCCATTCGTCCTCCCAGCGCTCGATCTCGTCGGCGGTCTGCTCCAGGTCGAGCGGGGAGCCGTCGCCGGTCCAGCGCATCACCGCCGGGTCGGCGTTGATCTCCGACAGGGGGACGAGGTCGTCGTCGTCCCAGCGGCGCAGGATGAGGCGGGGGGTGCGGATCTCGGTCATGGACCCATCCTGCCGAAACGCCCCCCGCCTGCGGAAATCGGCGCGGTCAGGGCCGTCTATCGGGGTCGGCGGTCAGGGCTGGTGGAAGCGGACCTCGGGCACGTCGGCGGCGGGTCCGTCGAGCAGCGGCTGCGGTATGCCCTTCAGGTGCAGGTCGAGGAAGGCTCCCACGAAGCGGCGGGTGAGCTCGACCGAGCGGTCGCCGGGCAGCGGGGTCATCCTCGGCAGTCCGAGATCGTCGCTGACGGCGGGCCAGTCGGTGAAGGTGAAGTGGTGGGAGTCGGCGAAGGTGATCCAGCGTTTCCAGCCGTCGAGCCGGGGCCAGTTGGCGTCCCAGCCGGCCGGGTTGTCGGGGGCGCTGCCGGGGACGGTGCCGGCCCCGCCGAGCAGCAGGAAGGGCCGGCCGTCCAGTCCCCGCTCGGGAACGGGCGAGAACAGTCCGCCGTCCATGTCGAAGCCGGCCCGGACCCGCGGGTCGGCGGCCATCACGGCGGCTGCCGCGGAGCCGCCCATCGAGTGGCCGCCGACGGCGATGCGGCTGCGGTCGATCAGCCCGGCGTGCCGCCTGTCGGGGTGTCGGCCGGTGAGCCGGTCCAGCAGGAAGGACACGTCGCGGGCACGGTTGTCCGCCACCGGCCGGTAGTCCCGGGTCTGCTGCACGATCTCGCAGGCCTTGCAGGTCAGGACGCGCCCGCCGGGGAAGCTGGTGCCGGCGGTCTCGTACGCGTGGTCCACGGCGGCGACCACGTAGCCGCGGGAGGCGAGTTCCTCGGCGAGGGCGGTGAGCGTGGCGCGCGGCACGGTGAAGCCGGGCGAGAGGACGACCAGGGGGTGGCGGCCGGCGACGGGGCGCGCTCCGGAGCGGGCGTACACCTTGGTCCCGGCGAGGCTCTCGGCCGGGACCTGCTGCTCCAGGCCCCGGTCGGCGAGGAGGAGGCGGGCCTCGTCGCCGGTGAGGTACGGGGCCACGGGCCCGCCCGTGCCGCGGTGGGCCGGATAGCGCAGGGTGACCATCAGCTCGCGCGGTCCGGACCCGGCCCAGGGGTCGGTGCGGTCGTGGTCCACGAGGTGGAGGGTCTCCTGCCCGACGGCGAACCGGCCGCTCGGGCGCGGCAGTTCGGGCAGTACCACACCGGTGGTGGCGGTCGCGGCCACAGCACCCGGGGGTCCCGGGGCAGGCCCGGCCGCGGAGGCGGTCCCGGCCGCGGAGGCGGTCCCGGCCGCGGAGGCGGTCCCGGCCGCGGTCAGGACGAGCGGCAGGAGCAGGGCGCCCAACGCGGCGGCCGCGGTGGTTCGGCGTCGGTTCATGCAGTCGACGCTACGCAACGGACGGCCCGTTGATCGTCGTCTCGCAGGCGGATCCGGGGCTCCGCCCGCAGGAGGGCCTTCCGTCCGTCCCGAGGGGGACGGGCGGGTGGCCGGCGCGGTGTCAGGAGACGCTGATCGCGTCCAGTTTCGCCCGCAGGTACGCGTGGGAGTCGACCGGCTCGTGGACCGTCCGGCCGATCGGCTCCGGCAGGGACTCGACGCGCGTGTGCGGGTCGCACTCGTAGAAGTAGACGAGCGACAGGAGTTCCTCGGCGGGCGCCTCGGCGGGCGGCGGCAGTACCCGGTGGCGGCCCGCCCGCCACCGGTCCCCCGTCCAGCGGGCCAACAGGTCGCCGATGTTCACGGTGAGGGCGGCCGGGTCGTACGGGGCGTCCTGCCAGCCGTCGGCGTCGGTGTGGATCTGGAGCCCGCCCGCGCCGGGTTCGCGGTCGAGGACGGTGACGGTGCCGAAGTCCGTGTGCGCGCCGATGCGGAACTGGCCGGGCAGCGGCGGTCCGACGACCTCGGTGCCCGGGTACCAGTTGAGGTTGAATCCCCACGTGGGGTGGCCGGTGTGCCGGGTGAAGTGATCCTCGTCGAGGCCGAGGGCGCCGGCGAGGAGCTCCAGCAGCTCGTCGGACAGGGCCCGCATCCGGGTGAGGTACTCCTCCACCGGCGGGCGGAGCCCGGGCACCTCGGCCGGCCAGGCGTTCGGGCGGAACCAGTCGGCGTCCACCGCGGGGTCGCCGGTGGGCTCGTCCGCCGCCCAGGACCAGGACTCCTTCAGGTCGGGCGGGGAGGCGGCGCCCTCCGCGTAGCTGTTGGCCTCGGCGCCCGGGCCGAGCCAGCCGCGGCCGCCGACGGTCACCGCGTACGGCTCCTTCACCGGCGCGGGCAGCCGGAAGAACGTCCGGGCGGCGGCCCGGATCCGGGCGGGCAGCGCCGGATCGATGCCGTGCCCGGTGACCAGGAGGAATCCGGCTGCCCGGAGGGCCCCGTCGACCTCGGCGGCGATCCGCCCCCGGGCCGCCGGGTCGCCGGACCGCCACGGCCCGAGGTCGATCACGGGGATCGGGGAGCCCGCTCCCCCGCCGCTCGCCGCACGCGGGGAACTCGCCATGGGGACCTGCCTTTCCGAGCCGGTGCCGGACGTCCGCCACCCAGGCTAGTGCTGTGCCGGGCTGCCCGGCCCGTGGACGCGGCCACCGGGCTCGACGGGGGGATCGCGCAGGCGCCCACCCGGTGGCGGGGGCCGGCCCCGCTCAGGGGCGTTCCAGTCCGGCGCAGGGCGGCGAGTAGGGGACGTACGGGAGGTGGGCGGTCCACTGGGCCCGGGTGATCCGGGGACCGGTGTGGGCGCAGGCCCCGGCGATCACGCGGGCGAGGTCGGTTCCCGCGAGCCGGACGGTGGTGTCGAAGCCGCCGGAGGCGAGGACGGCCCCGTCGGGGCTGAAGGCGACCGAGCCGACGGCGGTGGCGTGGCCGGTGAGGGTGGTCATCAGCCCGGGGCGGGCGGGGCGGGCCACGCTCCACAGGCGGACCGTGCGGTCGTCGCCGGCGCTGGCGAGGGTGCGTCCGTCGGGGCTGAACACCACGGCGCCGACCACGTCGGTGTGACCGGTGAGGGTGGCGAGCGGGGCGGGCCGCCGCGGGTCGGCGACGTTCCACAGCCGGATCGGGGAGCGGCCGCCGCCCGCGGAGGCGAGGACGGCTCCGTCGGGGCCGAAGGCGACGGAGAACACGGCGGTGTCGTGGCCCTCCAGGGCGGCCAGTGGGGTCGGGCGGCGCGGGTCGGTGACGTCGGTGAGCCGGACGCTGGCGTCCTCTCCCGCGCTGGCCAGGGTGCGGCCGTCGGGGGCGAAGGCGACCGCGCGGACCGCGTCGCGGTGGCCGGCGAGCCGGGCGAGGAGGACGGGGCGGGCGGCGTCGGCCATGTCCCACAGGCCCACGCTGCCGTCGCTGCCGGAGGTGGCGAGCGTGTGCCCGTCGGGGCTGTAGGCGAGGGCGCGGACCTCGCCGCCCTGCCCGGTCAGGGAGGCCAGTGCGGTGGGTCGGGCCGGGTCGGACACGTCCCACAGTCGGGCGGTGCCGTCGGCGGACCCCGTGGCCAGGGTGCGGCCGTCGGGGTGGTAGGCGAGGGCGCGGACGTCGCCGCCGTGCCCGGTGAGCGTGGCCACGGGTTCGGGCCGGTCGGTGCCCCGGGTCCGCCACAGCCGGGCGGTGTGGTCGCCGCTGGCGGTGGCCAGCTGCCGGCCGTCGGGGCGGTAGGCGAGCGCGACGACCTCCTTGGGGTGCGCCGGCAGCGTGGTCATCAGCGCACTGACGAGGCTGTCGCGGGTCTTCGGGGTGGGCGAGAGGCGGTACGCGGCCAGGCTGAGCTGGACGGCCAGCCCGGGCTCGGTGGTGGTGAGGTCGCCCGTGCTGTCGGCGAGGTTCCGGGCGACGGCGTCGTTGCGTTGCCGGGTCACTTCGGCGCCGGCCCGGACGGCGCTGGCGGTGGCGACGCCCGCGATCACGACGAGGGCGGCGAGCAGCGCGACGAGGTAGCCGAGGCGGCGGGCGCGGCGCCGGGCCGAGTTCCCGGCGGCCTCCTCGGCGGCGAGTCCGGCGTCGAGGAAGTCCCGCTCGGCGGCGGTGAGTGCGGTGGCGGGGCCGGCGGCGAGGTCGCGGGCGAGGGCGAGCCGGGTGCCGCGGTAGAGGGCTCCGGGGTCGCGCCCCAGGTTCTCCCAGGCCCGGGCGGCTTCGGTGAGGCGGCGGTGCAGCCGGATGCGTTCGCGGTCGTCGGTGAGCCAGCCGCGCAGCCGGGGCCAGGCGCGGATCAGGGCCTCGTGGGTGAGTTCGACCCGGCCGTCGTCGAGGGTGAGCAGCCGCAGCCGGGCGGCGCGGGCCAGCACGGTCGCGGTGTCGGCGTCCGAGGGCAGTTCGTCGCGGGCGACGGGCCGTTTGGTGTCCTCGGTGCCCTCGCCGAGGGCGATGAGGTGGACGAAGGTCTGCCGGGCCAGCTGCTGCTGGCGGCCGGTGAGGGAGGCGTGCAGGGTTTCCGCGGACTGGGCGAGGGCTCCTTCGAAGCCGCCCGCGGCGTGGAAGCCGTCCAGGGTCAGGGCCGCCCCGCGGCGGCGCCGCCAGGTCTCCAGCAGGGCGTGGGACAGCAGGGGCAGGGCGCCGACCTGTCCGTGCGCGTGGGCGACGAGGGTGGCCTGGAGGGCGCCTTCGACGGTGAGGCCGGCCCGGCGGGCCGGTTCGACGACGGCGCGGCGCAGTTCGGCCGCGGTCATGGGGCCGACGACGGTCTGGGCGTCGCGCAGGACGGTGACGAGCGGGGCGTGGCGGGTGCAGTGGGCGTAGAAGTCGGCGCGGACGCCGAGGACGACGCGGCAGCGGGAGCCGGGCCGCTGCGCGGCGTCGAAGAGGGCGGTGATGAACCGGGCCCGGGCGGCGGGGTCCGCGCAGACGGTGAAGACCTCCTCGAACTGGTCGACGACCAGGACGAGTTCTTCGGTGGTGGCGGGCTCGCGGGCGGCGGCGAGGGCCTCGTCCAGCCGGCCCAGGGGGTCCGGTCCCGGGGTCAGGACGCGGGCCGCGGTGTGCGGGGCGTCGCGGTGGAGCCGGGGCAGCAGTCCGGCGTGCAGGAGGGAGGACTTGCCGGCTCCGGAGGCGCCGACGAGGGCGACGACCCGGTGGCGGGCGAGGGTGGCGAGGAGCTCCTCGACGAGCCGCTCCCGGCCGAAGAACAGGTCGGCGTCCTCGGCCCGGAACGCCGACAGGCCGACGTACGGGACGCCTTCGGGGGCGTCCTGCGGCGGGTCGGCGCCCGGCCCGTCCGCGGGTTCGGCGGCCGGGTCGCGGCTCCCGGCGGACAGTTCGGCGGCGGCGGCGTGCCAGCGCCGCTCCCACTCCCCCGTGTCGCCGCCGCAGGCGCGGACGTAGGCGAGGGTCACGTCCAGGCTCGGCAGCCGCCGGCCGGCCGCCGCCTCGGACAGGGTCGCCACCGAGTAGTGGGCGCGGGCCGCGAGGCGGCGGTAGGGCGGGGAGCCCGCGTCGTGGCGCAGGTTGCGCAGGGCGGCGGCGAACCGCAGCAGCGGTCCGTCGCCGCCGTCCAGTGGGCGCTCCTTGCGGGCCATGCCCCTTCCCTTCCCCGGAGGACCGGTTTCCTGCCTCCCCGTGCGGATTGTTCGGCGGTTGTTTGTTCGGCCGCACCGCCCCGACGCCGGACAACGGATCGCCGCTACACCTGGGTCGACCGCACACCGCACCACGTCAGGAAGGAGCCCCGGGTGGACCGACACCGCATCGCCGCCGCGGCGCTCGCCGCCACCGCCACGACCGCGGCCCTGGCAGTCGTCCTGGTCCTGGACGGCTGCGGGTCCCCCGCCCGGGGGGCCGTCGCCCGCGAGCCCAGCGCCGCCGAGTCCCGGACGCTGGCGCGGGCCGAGCAGGTCCTGATCAGCCGGTGCATGGCGGCGCGGGGGTTCCCGTACGAGGTGGCCGAGGTGCCGCAGGACGGCGCGCGCTCCTTCCCGTACGCGGTGGACGACGTCGCGTGGGCCCGGGAGCACGGCTACGGCGGCGCCGAGGAGCGGGCCGCCGCGCGGGCCCGCGAGGACGACCCCAACCAGCGGTACTTCCGGCAGCTGCCGGCGGCCCGGCGCGCGGCCGCCCGTACCGCGCTGATGGGCGCCGCCCCCGTGGGGTTGTCGGCGAAGGCGCCGACCGGAATGACGATCACCGCCTCCGCGGACGGTTGCACCGCCGATGCGCAGCGCACCCTGTACGGCGATCCGGCGACCTGGTTCCGGGTCAAGGTCGTCACGATGAACCTGCGGCCGGTGCGGGAGGTGCGGGTCCACGAGGACGCGCGCTACACCGGGGCGGTCGCCGAATGGGCCGCGTGCATGAAGGCGGCGGGCCGGCCCCACGCCACCCCCGACGAGTCCCGGCGGGCCGCGGCCCGGTTCGGCGAGGAACTTCCTCCGGCCGAGGCGGACGCGGCCGCGGCCGAGCTGGCCGTCGTCGAAGCGACCTGTGCGACCGGCACCCCGCTGGCCCGGGTCTCCCAGTCCCTGGACCGCGCCTACGGCGAGGAGCTCCGGACCCGGTACCGGGCGGAGCTCACGCTGAGGTGGCGGCTCCAGAGCGAGGCGCTGCCGAAGGCGCGGCGCCTCGCGCAGTCCGAGCACGACACCACCACCGAGACCTCTGGAGGGTCCCGTGCGTAAGTACCGCAGCCTGTTCCTGGCCGGCGCGCTCACCGCTTCGCTGCTGGCCGTTCCCGCCGTGCTGACCACGGCGGGTGCCGTCCCGGCCGACGCCTCCGGCCTCGCCGCGGACGGCAACTACTGGGTCTGGGAGCACACCAACCGCGGCGGTGCCTCGTGCGGCTGGGCCGGCAACGACACCGACTGGCGCACGTGCGGCTCCACCGGCACCTTCGACATGAACGACAAGGCGTCGTCCTGGTGGAACAACGGCTACGCCGGCTCCTACGGGGACGTCCGCGTCTACGAGAACGTCAACTACGGCGGGGCTTCCACCTGTGCGCCCAACGGCTCGGCCGGCAACGTCCCGTGGGAGTGGAACGACCGGATCTCCTCCCACAAGTGGGTCAACAACTGCGGCTACTGACCGCCGCCTCCCGGGGCCCGCAGGGCGTACCGGACCTGCCCTCCGGCGGTTCCGGTGCGCGCGAAGCCGGCCCGTTCGAGCACCCCGTGGGAGGGGGCGTTGTCCTCGTCGACCGAGGCGTGCAGGACGGCCCGGCCGGGCTGCCCGAAGGCCCATGCGGCCAGGCCGTTCAGCGCGTCGGTGGCGAGGCCGTTGCCCCGGGCCGAGGGGACGAGGTCGTAGCCGACCTCGGTGTTCCCGTCGGCGTCGGGCGCGGCGTGGAAGCCGATGCCGCCGACGGCCCTGCGGTCGTCCGTGCGGATGACGGCGTACGCGCCCCAGCCCGGGCGGTACGTGCCGTCCCGGTAGGCGGTGGCGGTCATCCCGGCGGCGAACCGGGTGCCCTCGGCGGGGCCGTCCGCGGGCCAGGCGAAGCCGCCGCTGCCGCCGTCGCGGAGGTCGCCGGCGACGTCCGGGGTGACCTCGCAGAGCACGACGCGGTCGCCGGCCGGGACGGGGTCGGCGTACCAGCGCCAGGCGGCGAGGCGGGGCAGCCCGGGGAGGGCGGTCCGGCCGGTCGCCCAGAGCAGGGTCGGCCAGGGGGCGGCGGCGTCGCGGGGCGTGTGGGGGAAGAGCCGGTCCAGGGCGAAGGTGCACAGCTCCGGGTCGGGGGCGAAATCGCGTACCCCGAGGGCGTCGAGGACGTCGTGGGTGTGGACCAGGGCTTCGACGACGCCCATCGCGGCGAAGCCCTCGGCGTCGGCCGTTCCGTACGGGTGCCAGGCGCGGGCGCCGGGGCCGGCCGCGGCCACGGCGGCGGTCAGCCGGGCGCCGGTGGCGGCGACGGCCCCGAGCACCTCGGCGGGCGGGGCGCCGGGGGCGGTGTACCGCTCGACCTCCATGGGGCCCTGCGCGCGGGCGGTGAGGCGGGCGGCGTACACGGTGAAGTCGTTGACGATGTGGACGGCCGTGTCGTGGCAGCTCCATTCCAGTCCGGCCGCGGGCGCGGTCCAGTCGAGGTGGGCCGCGTCGCGCAGTGCCCGCGTGACGAGGGAAACGGCTCGGTCCATGGCGTGGGTGCCGGTGATCTTCATGGGCGGAACCCTAGGATGCGGCAGGTGCCCGGGCCAGCGGATATCGGGCGAACCGGGGCCGCGCGTCCGGATTCCGGCGGTGTCGCGGCGGAGAGGCGGAAGTGATGACCGGTCTGCGCGAGGTCCTGGCGCCCTTCGTGGACGGCGGGGCGGTGCCCGGGGCGGTGGCCCTGGTGGACCGCGCCGGCCAGGTGGAGGTCGCCGCGGTCGGGTCGGCGGACGCGGAGGGGACCTCCCCGATGGTCCGGGACTCGATCTTCCGGATCGCCTCGTTGACCAAGCCCGTCACGGCCGCCGCGGTGATGATGCTGGTCGAGGAGGGCCGGTGCGCACTGGACGACCCGGTCGCGCCGTGGCTGCCGGAACTGGCCTCGCCGGTCGTCGTGCGGACGCCCGCGAGCCCGGTGGCGGACGTGGTGCCGGCGGCCCGTCCGGTCACCGTCTTCGACCTGCTCACCTTCCGTGCCGGGATCGGCTTCCCCGACGACTTCTCGCTGCCCGCGGTCGCGCTGCTCTTCGACGAGCTGCGGCAGGGGCCGCCGCGGCCGCAGGAGGTGCCGGCGCCGGACGCCTGGATGCGGGCGCTGTCGCGGATCCCGCTGCTGCGCCAGCCGGGCGAGGCCTGGCTGTACCACACCTGCTCGGACGTGCTGGGCGTGCTGGTCGCCAGGGTGTCGGGCAGGCCCCTGCCCGAGTTCCTGGAGGAGCGGGTCTTCGATCCGCTCGGCATGGCCGACACCGGATTCGCCGTGCCGACCGCCGATCTGGGGCGGTTCACCGGCCAGTACCGGCCGGCCGACGGCGGGCTCCAGCTGCTCGATCCGCCCCACGGGCAGTGGAGCAGCACCCCGCCGTTCCCGTCGGGCGCCGGCGGCCTCGTCTCGACGGCCGACGACGTCGCCGCCTTCTGCCGGATGCTGCTCGCCGGGGGCGCCCTGGACGGCGGCCGGGGCCGGATCCTGACCGAGGGGTCGGTGCAGCGGATGACCACGGACTGGCTGACGCCCGATCAGCGGGCGGGCGCCGAGCTGTTCCTGGAGGGGCAGGGGTGGGGGTTCGGCGGCTCCGTGGACGTGGCGCCGCGGAATCCGTGGAACGTGGTCGGGCGGTACGGCTGGATCGGCGGCACGGGGACGGCGGCCCACGTCACGCCGTCGACGGACACCGTCGCCGTGCTCCTGACCCAGGTGTCGCTGAGCAGCCCGACCGCGCCCGAGGTGATGCGCGCGTTCTGGACGTACGCCGCCCGCCCGGACCCGGCGGCGTAGCCGGGCCGTCGAGCGGGCGGGGCGTCAGAGGCGGACGGTCCAGCCGACCGTGGCGCGCAGGGTGCCGGCCGTCTTGGGGTCGCGCACGGCGGGGGTGCGGTCCTCGACGGTGACGGACAGCCGGTGGCTGCGCAGGTCGAGCAGCCACAGCTCCGCGACGGCGACCTCGCTGCGGCCGGCGAGGCGTTTCAGCTCGCGTCCGTCGAGGTGCCAGCGGACGTCGAGCTGCCGCCCGTCGGCGCCGGTGAGCCGGGGCACGGTCACCTTGGCGGTGTGGTGGAGCCGCAGGGTGCGGGTGGTCGGGGTGACGGCGGTGACGGGCCGGGCGTGCTGGTAGAAGCCGCCGATCATCGCCTCGGTGCCGGGCAGGTTGAAGGGCTTGCCGAGGATCCGCATCAGCGAGTTGTCGGTGGGCCGGTGGAGGCCGGTGACGTAGTAGCCGCCGCCCTCGTACGCGCCGACGGTGCCGCCGTCGGGTGACGGCTCGCCGAGCCACCGGTACCACTTGGTCCGCTCGGCGGCCATCCGGTCGGCGGTCAGGGTGGAGGTGTTGGAGTCGCCGGGCTCGGGGCCCTCGTACTTCTCGTAGCCGGGGGTGTCGGGGTAGAAGTACTCGTCGGCGAGCTTGCCGAGGGAGTGGCCGGTCTCGTGGATGGCGACCTGGCCGGACTTGGCGTTGCCCGCGGAGGCGGTGGAGATGCCCTCGTAGCCGAGGGTGGCGCTGCGCTCGTTGTAGCCGGCGCCGCCGTACTTGGCGCTGTTGGCGAGGACGAGGACGAGGTCGGCGTCGGGTGCCTTCGCGACGTACCCGTCCACCTTCGGCTGGTCGATGCACAGCAGCCGTTCGATGTCCTCGCACCAGAAGTACGAGCCGAGGGCGGTGTCGCGAACGGTGGCGGGGGTGGGGTCGCCGGTGACGCCGGAGTCGTGGGAGACGGCGTCGACGGTCCAGACGTTGAAGAGGTTGCGGTAGGTGGCGTACGGCTCGACGGCGGTGATCTCGGCCCATTTGGCCTGGGCGTCGGCGTGGAAGCGGTCCAGCTCGGCGGCGGTGTAGCCGTCGCCCACGACGACGACGTCGAGACGGTCCGCGGTGGGCCCCCCGTCGACGATCTTGGTGACGGCGCCGTCGGCGGCCCGCTCGGCCTCGGAGAGGCGGGCCCCGTCCCCGGCGCGTCCGGCGGCACGCACCCGGACGTGGCCGGATCCGGCGGCGGTGCCGTCCTCCGGGCCCGGCACCTCCACGCGGGGGCCGGTTCCGGTCCAGGCCGGTGCGGCGGGCGCTGCCGGTGCGGCGGGTGAGGCGGGTGAGGACAGTGACGGCGGTGCGGGCGCGGCGGTCGCTCCGACCGGGCCCGCGGCCAGCAGCAGCGCGGTCGTGCCGGCCGCGGCGACGGCGGCGCGCAGGGCCGTTCGGACGGCTCGGTCCATGAAGTCCTCCCCCGGGATAGGCAGTTAAGTGGTCGCGTAAGTGCAGTGAACCGGCTGCTTAACCTAGGGGCGGCCCGGGGCGTGTGCAATGGCCTGTCGCCGCTGAATACTGGGGAGTTGGAACCAGCAGGGGGTCTTCATGGACGAACCGACCGAGATCGGCCGCAGGGTTGCCCGGATGCGCGCCGAACGCGGGCTGACGCAGCGGGCACTGGCGGAGCCCTCGTACACCGCCGCCTACATCTCGACCCTGGAGTCGGGCAGGGTCAGGCCGTCGGAGGCGGCGCTGCGCTACCTCGCCGAGCGGCTCGGCACCTCGTACGAGGAGCTCGCCACGGGCCGCCCCGCGCGGCTGGCCACCGAGTTGCGGCTCGCCCTCACCGACGCCCAGGTGACGCTGGCGACCGGCGACGCCGTCGAGGCCGCCGCCCACTACCGGCGCCTCCTGGCGGACGCCGAGCGGCTCGACCTCACCGCCGAGCAGGCGGAGGCGCTCCTCGGGCTCGGCGACTGCGCCCTGGAGTCGGGAGAACTGGCCGCGGCGATCGGCCGCTTCGAGGCCGTCGAGCGCCTGCTGTCCGCCGAGCCGCCGCCCCGCCGGGCCCGCGCGGTCCGCGGCCGGGCCGTCGCCCACCTGCTCGCCGGGGAGCTGCGCTACGCCTGCTACCTGCTGGAGTCGGCGATCGACGAACTGGACGCGAGCGGACTGGCCGACCCCGAGGCGCTCGTCCTGCTGTACGCGGCGGTGATCGGCCCGTACATCGACATGGGCGCCCACGCCCGCGCGGCCCGCGCCGCCGAGATCGCCCTCGCCCTCGCCCCGCGGGTCGACGACCCGGCGCTGGTCGCGGGGATGCACCGACAGGTGGCGCGGACGTTCCTGGCGGCGGGGCGGACGGCCGACGCCGACGCCTCCCTCGCCAAGGCCCAGTCGATCTACCGGCAGCTGCGGCTGCAGACGGACCTGGCGCACTGCCACTGGATGCGGGGCTACGTGCAGGCGCAGGACGGCGACCTGGTGTCGGCGGAGGCCGAGTTGCGCACGGCCCGGGACATGCTGGCGGCCCGGCGGGCGGCCCTGTACACGGCGCAGGTGGAGGTGGAACTCGCGGACGTGCTGCGCCGGCTGGGCCGCGGCGAGGAGGCCGCCGAGCTGCTCGCGGGCCTGCTGGAGCTGGGCGACAGCCACGGGGCGGTGCACGCGGGCGGGGCGCACCGGCTGCTCGGCCTGATGGCGGAGGAGCGCGGGGAGGCCGAGAGCGCCGAGCGGCACTACGTACAGGCACTGGCCCTGCTGGAGCGGAGCGGGGCCAGCGGGGACCTGGCGGACCTGTGCCGACTGCTGGGCGACCTGCTGCGGCGCACCGGCCGCACCGAGGCCGCGCTCGACGCGTACCGGACCGGCCTGGGGCACCGCGCGGCCCCGGGCACGACGACGCTGGGCCCGGCGCCGGCGGCCCCGCCGGCGGTGCTCGGGGGCGGTCCGGGGCGGCCGGTCCGGGGGGACTGAACGGCCCGACCGGTCCGGGAGGCCTCACCGGGCCGGGCCGTCCGGGCGGTCCGCCTCCGGTGCGGGCCCGGGGGCGGGGCGGGTGCACGTGCAGGGGTGTGGGTCAGGTGCCGTCGGGCGTCTCCTGCTCCCCGCTGGTGCGGGCGCGGGCGCCCGAGCGGGTGCGCGATGCCGTCTGGGCGCGCTGCGGATGGCGGCGCACGTACTCGTGCTCCAGCTCGTTCATCCGCTGCGTATGGGTGACCAGCGCGTCGTCCGACCCGTGCAGCAGGGTCTCGTGGCGGGTGCGGTGGATGGCCTCCAGCTCCTTGAGCAGCCTGCCTTCCTCCAGCTTCCGCGCCGACGGACCGCCGTCGTGCTCAGCCATGACCGCTACACCTCCCGCTCTGCGTCGCCGACGGACCTGGTGACTCCATCATCCCCTCCACGGGCCCTTTCGGCCCGGCCGCGGCCAGCGAGTAGACACTGTCTACCCCGATCGGCTAGACATGGGTCATGGATCAGGAGACAGCGGCCTGCGCGCCGGAGCACCGCGCCGTGTTCGAGCAGATGTGCCACCACGCCCGCCCCGGCCGGGTCGCGTCATGAGGCAGCGGCCCGCGCTCGTGGTCAGCGTGGCCGCCGCGGCCCTCGTCGCCCTCGACGGAACCGTGCTCAGCGTGGCCCAGCCGGCCCTGGGTGGCGACCTCGGGGCGAGCGTGGCGCAGGTGCAGTGGACCAGCACCGCCTACCTGCTCGCCGTGGCCGCGTTCCTCGTCGTCGCCGGCCGCCTCGGCGACCGGTACGGGCACGCCCGACTGCTGCTCGTCGGGGTGCTCGGCTTCGCCGCGGCCTCGGCGGGCATCGCCACCGCCCCCGGCATCGACTGGGTGATCGCCCTGCGGGCGGTGCAGGGCGTGTTCGGGGCCCTGCTCCAGCCGGCGACGCTCGCCCTGCTGCGGCTGGCGTACCCGGCGGAGCGGCTCGCCGGTCCGGTGGCCGTCCGGACCGGGGCGATCGGGGTGGCCGCGGCGGCCGGACCGCTGCTCGGCGGGCTGCTGGTCGCGCAGGCGGGCTGGCGGTCGGTGTTCTGGCTGAACGTCCCCGTGGCCGTGGCCATCGCCGTCCTGGTGCCGGCCGTACGGGCACCCGCGCCGGACCGGACCGCTCCCCGCGGACCGCAGCCGGTGGGGGCGGTGCTGCTCGCCGCCGCCCTCGCGATCCTCGTGCACGCGCTGGCCGGCGTACCCGGGCACGGGTGGCTGTCCGCGCCGACGCTGCTGGGGCTCGGCGGGGCCGCCGCGACCGCCGCGCTGTTTGTGCGCCGCGAACGGCGTTCCGCGCAGCCGCTGGTGCCGCCCGCCGTGGCGCGCTCGGTGCCGGTCGCCGCGTCGATGGCGCTGCTGCTGTGCGTCTCCGCGGGCATGTTCGGGGCACTGTTCACGGCCACCTTCCTGCTCCAGGAGCGGCGCGGCCTGGACCCGTTGGCCACCGGCCTGCTGGTGCTGCCGCTGACCGCGTGCATGGTCGCCGGGGCGCCGGTGGCCGGGATGCTGCTGCGGCGGTGGGGGCCGCGTCGGACGGCGCTCGGCGGCACGGCCCTGGTCGTCGCCGGTGTGGCCGGGCTCTGCCTGTGGGCCGGGCCCGCGGTCACGGCCGCGTTCGCGGTGCTCGGCGCCGGCTTCGCCGCCGTCATGGTGACCGCCACCGGGACCGTGGTCGGGGACGCCCCGCCCGGCTGCGCGGGGGTCGTCGGGGGGCTCAAGCAGACGGCGATGAACGTCGGTCCCGTCCTCGGGATCGCCGTCGCCGCGGGCGCGGGGGCCTCGCCGGGCGCGCTGCTCGCACTGGCCGCCCTACCCGCGGCGGGCCTGTTGCCGGCGTCACTCCTGCCGCGCGGCGCGCGCCCGGCAACTGCGGGCGACATCGTCGGCGAAGACCCGGGCCAGCGGGGACAGGGCGTCCCAGCTGCGGACGGCCCAGCCGACCGGGAGGGGCGGCAGCGCCGGGATCGGGACGAGGCGCAGCGGCCCGCCGGATCCGGGCACCTGCCAGCCGGGCAGGGCGGGCACCAGGGCGTGGCCCAGCCCTAGTTCGGCCAGGAGCAGGGCGGTGTCCCAGTCCGCCACGCTGGTGTCGGAGCGGACGGTGACACCGGCTTCGGCGAGGGCGGTGTCGAGGTGGGACCGGGAGGTGGAGTTCTGCGGGAGCCGGATGTGGCGGATGCCGGCGAGGTCGGGGGTGTCGATGCGGGGCCGGGACGCGAGGGGCTCGTCGGCGCCGACCGCGAGGACCCACGGCAGTTCCAGGACGGGGCGCTGCTCGATGCCGCGCACCGGCTTGCCGATGGTGATCCAGGCGAGGTCCAGGTCGTCGGCGGCGAGGGCGTCGAAGCAGCCGCGGCCGGAGTTCTTGGTCTCGAACTCCAGGCTGACCTCGGGGTGGCGGCGGCGGAAGCCGACGATCGCCTCGGACATGAAGTGCCGTACGGTCGTCGCCCCCGTGGTGATGCGGACCGACCCGGTGTCCCCGCGGACGAGGTCCGCCAGATGGCGCAGCGCCCCGTCGAGGCCGGCGATGCCGTCGGCGGCGGCCGCCTGCAGGATCCGGCCGGCCTCGGTGGGGACGGCGCCGCGGGCGTGGCGGGCGAGCAGGGCGGTGCCGATCTGCTTCTCCAGGCGGCGGACGTGCTGGCTGACGGCGGACTGGGTGCAGCCGAGGTCGCGGGCGACGGAGCTGAGGCTGCCGGCCCGGCATACGGCCACGAAGACGCGCAGGTCGTCGAGAGTCATACATCCAAGCTATCGCTTGGGTGTTGATAGGAAATCAGAGGATTGACTTGGAGGTGGGGGTGGACCACGATCGTTTGCGGGTCCCAGGGCGGCAACCCGTCCCCGCCCGCGCCGTCGGTCCGGACGCGAGGGGTGGGCGGTGACGGGTGCCGACCCGCTCACGAGAACGGGAATCGAGCCATGACCACCCGTGCTGCCCTCGCCCTGCTGCGCGGACTCGGCGCCGAGCGGATCCCACATCCCGGTGGGACGCTCCTGGCTCACCTCACGCGCGTCGAGGCGCTGCTCGCGTCCTGGGACGCGCGGCCCGAGCTGCGGCTCGCGGGCCTGTGCCACGCGTTCTACGGCACGGACGGCTTCGCCACCGCCCTGCTGCCGGTGGGCCGGCGGGCCGAACTGGCCGCGGTCATCGGCGACGCGGCCGAGGGGATCGCCTATCTGTACGCCGGCTGCGACCGTTCGGCCTCGTACCCCTCGCTCACCGCCGCGGAACCGGCCTTCCGGGACCGGTTCACCGGCCGGGTCCACTCCCCCGACCTGCAGGCGCGGCGGGACTTCGCCGAGCTGACGGCCGCGAACGAGCTGGACCTGGCCCGCACCGACCCCGCGTTCCGGACGGCGCACGGCGGGGGCCTGCGCGCCCTGTTCGACGGCTGGCAGGAACTGCTGAGCGGCCCGGCACTGCGGGAGTGCCGGGCCGTACTCGGGGACACCTGACGCCCGGGCCGGACGCACGCTCCGGGTAGGCCGGGTCCGGCTCGGGTCAGGGCGCGGTCGGCAGGGCGGTAGCGACCGGGACCGGTTCGGCGGCGGGGACGGTGGTGCCGGTGGCGGTGACGGTGAACGCGCCCGACGTGGTGCCGGACTTCACCCACAGGATGCCGCCGCGGTCGGCGGGGTCGAAGAACCAGCCGGTGGCGGCCGCGTCGTAGGCGGCCTTGGAGCCCAGGCGGGCGAGGGCGGAGCCTCCGACGGCGACCCGGCCGGGGGCGGATGCCACGTGGAGGGTGAACTCGTAGCCGCGGGCGGTGGGCTTGCCCGCGTAGTCGCCGACGGGAGCACCCACGGAGACGGTGACCGTGCCGGATCCGGCCGCCGGGGCGGTGACGTCGACCTGCTGGCGGGCGTACGCGCCGGACAGGTGGGCGCGGGTGAGGCCGTCGTCCTCGTAGAGGCTGAACGTGGAGGCTCCGCGCGGGTGGATGTCGTAGGTGAGGGTGGAGACGGGCTTCTCGCCGGTGTGGTTCATCTGCGGCCACATCGGGACGATCGCGCCGCCCTTGACGAAGAGGGGCAGGGTGTCGAGGGGTGCCCGGTAGCCGTTCAGCCAACCCGGCCCGGCGTACGTCTTCCCCGTCCAGTAGTCCGTCCAGGTGCCGGCGGGCAGGTAGATGCCGTCGCGGACGGAGGTGTCGGAGACGACCGGGGCGACGAGGAAGGAGTCGCCGGCCATGAACTGGCCGCTGGTGAGGTTCCCGCGGGCCACCGGGTCGTTCGGGTACTCCAGGACCATGGCGCGGGTGCTGGGCACACCGGTCTCGTGGGCGGTGCGGCTCATCGTGTACAGGTACGGCATCAGCCGCATCTTCAGCTGGAGGTACGTGCGGTTGACGGAGCGGTAGGGCTCGGCGAAGCGCCAGGGCTGCTTGTCCTGGTAGCCGGCGGAGGGGTTGGCGGCGCCCCAGCCGGACATGGTCATGAAGGCCGGGGTGAACGCCTTCCACTGCAGGTCCCGGGTGTACGTCTGCGGGCTGCCGCCGAAGATGCCGTCGACGTCGCCCGCGGCGTAGTTGAGGCCGGAGAGACCGGCTCCGGCGATGGCGGGGACGTGCCAGCGCATGTCGTCCCAGGTGCCGTGGGTGTCCCCGGTCCACACGACGGCGTTGCGCTGGGTGCCGGCCCAGCCGTCGACCGTCCAGACGAAGCGGCGGGCGTCGGAGTTCTTCTCGATGCCGTCGACGGCCTGCTGCACGCCCTCGAAGGCGTACTGGTAGCCGCTGCCGATCCAGGCCACGTCGGTCTTCACGGCGCGGGAACCGGCCCCGGCGACCTCGTCGGCGATGCCCGCGAGACCGGTGGAGGTCCACAGGCCGGTCCGGAAGCCCCTGGCCCGCAGCGCGTCGACGGTCTGCTTCAGGGGGGCGGTGTAACCGCAGCCGTAGCCGTCGTTGGGCAGGAACCAGCCCGACGGCATGTCGGCGGCCCGGGCGTCGTCGGCGTACCCGACCACGTCGGGGGTGGTCTGGTGGCGGGGCCGGCCGTGGTCGCCCTGGTAGTCGGGGTCCGAGGCGTTGAAGCAGTCGGCGTTGCCGAGTTCCAGGCCCCACAGCGGGGCGAGGAACGGCTTGCCGCTCACGTCGGTGTAGCCGTCGAGCACGGATTTGAGGGAGTCGCCGGTGAAGTACCAGGCGTCGAACCGCTTCTCGTCGTGGGTGAGGGTGGTGGGGGCCCCGAAGCCGTACGAGCCCGGGGCCCAGGTGTTGCGCATGACGCCGTAGCCGTTGGTGGACATGTAGAAGGGGGCGGGGCTGGCGTTGGCGTTCTCGCGCCAGGTGTTGTCGACGGCGACCGGGACGGTCTTGCCGCGCAGCGCCCACTCCCCGAGCCGCAGGCCGGTGCCGTAGAACTGCTCGTCCGGGCCGCGGGTCAGGTACTGGGTGGTGCGCTTGCCGGTCCATGCGGTGGGCCGGCTCTCCTCCCAGACGAGGGTGGAGTCGTCGGTGCGGTAGACGGAGAACTTCAGGGGGGACTTGTTGACGCGGATGGTCAGGGCTCCGGTGGTGATCCGGTAGTGGGAGCCCGCGTCGCTCCAGCCGGCGCCGACCGGGCCGAAGTCGGTGGTGGTGGCGAGGGCGGAGCCGGCGGGGTCCTGGGTGAAGCCGCCGTCGGGCGAGAGCCAGAGCCGGAAGATGTCGGCGCGGGCGATGACCACGCGGGCCCTGGCTCCGCTGGACGCGGTGACGGTGAAGGTGTTGCCCGACCGGGAGAACGCGGTGACGTCGCCCGCCGTGGCCGCGGCGGAATCGGGGGCGGGGGTGGAGGCGGGCGCAGCGGAGGCGGGGAGGCTCAGCGGGCCGGCGGCCGCCAGCCCCGCCATGGCCAGCCCGCCGGTGGCCAACCCGGCCAGAAGGGCGCGCCGCCGCCTGCGCGCGCTCGTGCGGATGCCGAACAGTGTCATGGGGCAGCTCCTCGTGCGGTCCGTGTCACGGACACACCGCTTTGGCATGCGCCTGGCAACATAGCGATCCGTGGAGATCACTTGGAGGAAGCTGCTCGAACTGGCCGATAAACGAGCAGCTTCGAGCACGCCCGCGGCCGAGATGCCGTCGCCGGCGGTGCCCGCGTCCACGCGCCCGCGGGGCTGCGCGTCCTCAGGCGGGGCGGCCGCCGGACGGCCCGGGCGGGGTGACCGTCAGGGTGGGAGGGGTAGCGGTGGCGTGGTGGTGGCCGCACGGGGCGAAGTGCAGGACCACGGGCCGGCCGGGGCGTTGGCGCCAGGAGATGCGTTCCGGCACCTGCACGCACACGGGGCAGCGCGGCAGGGGGTGCGGATCGCGCATGGTGGCTCCCGGGAGCGGCGGTCGTGGTCCTGGCACTGTGCCACGGACCGGCCGCGGGCGCACGGGCGGCCCCGCACCGGGATCCGGGAGGGTCGGGGGCGCGGGCTGCGGGCGGGCCCGCGCGGTCCGCGCCCCCGTCGTCAGCTGACGCGGAACCCGCCGGCGCGGTCCCGGTGGAAGGTCAGCCGGTCCCAGGTGGGGAAGGCGAGGTCGGTGACGGCGAGCAGCCGGCCGGCGCCGTCGTGCAGCGTGCGGCGTACGGTCAGGCCGCAGTCGGGTGCGGCCGACCCGGGGTGGCTGCTGCGGGTCATGGTGAGGGTCTCGGCGACGCGGCCGTGCTCGGCGGCCCGGTCCAGCCAGCGGTGCAGGGGGCCGAGGTCCTCGTCACGGACCGTCGGGGGGTCGCGGTAGGCGGCCAGTTCGGGGGTGCGCGCCAGGGCGTGCGGGCAGAGGTAGGTCACGGCGTGCTGGAGGGTCTGCCCCGCCGGGCCGCGCTCGCGGCGGTGGTGCACCAGCGTGCGCTCACCGTTCCGCACGCCGAGGAGGGCGGCGAGCGGGGGCGGCACGGCCACCCTGACGAGCCAGTCCTGGACGACCACCGCCGCCGGCGCCCCCACCGCAGCAGGACCGGCCGGGGGCGCGGGAGCGGGCCCGACCTCCGCCACACCCCCGGGCCCGAGCTCCGGCCCGACGGTGACCGAACCGCCCGCCCTCCCGGACCGGACCTCCGGCCCGGCCGCCGGATCCACGGCGCGTCCCGCGTACCCGTAGGCGCCGTGAGCCCCGTCGGGCCCGTCGACCCCGTACCGCACGGACGGGGCGGGGCTCGGGGGTCGCGCGGGGAGCGCCGACCTCGTGCCGCGGCGTTCCGTGACGACGAGGCCGTCCTCCCGCAGGTGCTGCAGCGCGGCCCGGACCGTCTGGCGGTTGACCCGGTAGCGCGCGGCCAGGGTGCGCTCCGAGGGGAGTCGGCCGTCGGGGCCGTGCACGGCGGCTCGGAGCTCCTGCCGCAGCGCTGCGGCGATCCGCTGGTACTTGGGGACGGCGGCCGGGCCGCCGTCCCGCGAAGGGGAGGGCATGGCTTCTCCTCTGACGGATGGTCAAGGAATGCGCGGACTGCCCACCCAACGTAGCATTGGTCTATACCTCTCGTGGGGGTGGAAGCGGGTCCGCGGACCACCTTGGCCGGAACCCGCCGCCACCGCCCCGACCCCCTACCGCAGCGGGTTCGGCAGCGGGATGTAGCGGGCGTCCGCGCCGTCCGCGCGGGTCCAGCGCAGCAGCAGGTTCGTCTTGGCCGGCAGGGCGGGGGCCGCGAGCAGCTCCGCCACCTCGGGCAGGCCCCGTTCGGCGTCGTAGCGCAGGAACTCCTCCCGCACCGCCGGCCACACCAGGCCCGCCACCCCCGGGTGGGCCTCGGCGAGGGCGCCGGCCACCTCCGCGAGGTGGTTGACGACCAGGCAGTAGACCAGCCGCTGCCAGGCGGCCGCCCGGTCGGGCTCCGGCAGCAGTTTCACCCCCTCCGCGTCGCGGAAGAGGGCCTGCACCGGCATCCCCCGGCCGTCGAACGCGACCAGGGTGTTCTGCAGGTGGGCCTCCAGCACGGCCCCGTGCCGGGCGAACAGTTCCAGCGCGGGCGGCACGACCTGGCGCAGGTACGCCCGCCACCACCCGCCCGGGTCGTCGGTGCGGGCGAGCGGGCTGTCCGCGTACCCCTCGGCGAGCGCGGCGGCGAGCACCGGCACCGCCCCGGGCACCACGTGGGCGCGCAGCCCGTCGCGGACCAGCACCGCGAGCTCCTCGAAGGCGAAGGCCGCCGTGCGGTAGCCGCGGTCGGCGAGCCAGGCCGCGGTCGATCCGCCGTCCTCCCGCAGCGCGGCGAAGCCGGCCTCGACGGCCGCGTCCGTGCGGCGCAGCTTCAGCAGGTCGTGCCGCCACAGCCGGCGCACGTCGTTGGTGATCCGGACGTCGAGGCTGAACTTCACGAAGAGGTCGCCCGCGGAACCGACCACGGACCCGCCCGAAGGGTCCCCCGCGCAGTCGCCGGCGTGCCCGCCGGCGGGCACGTACAGGGTCCGGACCGACGCGGTCGGCCAGGCCTGCCGCCGCCCGCGGCCCAGGTGCAGCAGCCGCCCGTCGGCGAAGGCGGCCCGCACCGCGGTGGAGCCTTCGAGCAGCTCCAGCTGCCACGGGTGGGCGGGCAGCAGCCGGTACCCGGCGGGCGGGCGGGGCCCCTCCTGCAGGTCGGCCAGGGCGTCGATCGCCTCGGCCGCGGCCGGCCCGCCCTCCTCCACCACCTGGTCCTCGCGCAGCCCGAGGAAGACCAGCGGGAAGCGGGCGTGGGCCTCCGGCGCGTACGGCAGCCAGCTGGCGGCGGGGGCCCCGCCCCGGGCCTTGGGGGCGGGGTGGTACGGGTGGCCCGTGACGAGGGACTGCTCGGACAGGACGTACGGGTCCTCGGGCGGTACGGCGACGGCCCGGGCGGCGAGCAGGGCGGCGAGGGCCGCGCGGCTGTCGGCCATCTCGACCGGGAGCTCGTCGTTCGGGGCGCCCGTGTACCGGTGCAGCTCGTCGGCGACCAGCTTCACCAGTTCGGTGTGGCTGAGCGGGCGCCAGCCGTCGGTCGTGCCCAGTTCGGGGTGTGCGGGCCGGCGGCCGGGGCGCACCCGCAGCAGGCGTCCGCTGCCGCGCAGCCGGTGGACGCCTCCGCCTTCGGGGTCGGCCGCTTCCCGCAGCAGGCAGTTGAGCAGGGGAGCGGCGGCGCGTGCGTCGGCGGCGGCGTTGAGGTCCACGGATTCCATTCGGTCCATCCCATGCGCCGGGGGTCCGCTGGGCGGACCACCGGCCGTGATCATCAGTATCCGCGATGATGACGCGATCACCACAACCATCCGCGTGAGCGAGAGGAACAGGGCCCTGCACCCCAGCATGAACCTCCCCGACTCCCCGGCCGAAGAGGCCGTATCCGCCGAACTGGCCGACGTACGCCCTGCCCTCGGCGCCCCGTACGAGTCCGCGCTCGGCGGCGCGCGGGCCGCGGTGCTGACCCGGCTGTGGCGGGCGCTGGCGTACGAGCCGCTGCCGTGGGTGGTGCGCCGCGAGCGGGGCTCCGGCGGACCGGCCGTCCTGCTGTCCGACGGCAGGCGGCTGGAGGGCCCGCCGCCGGACCCGTACGCCACCGGCGGGCACGTGACCGAGCTGCTCCTCGACGGCACCCCGTTCCGGCAGGCCGGACGACTGATGGCGGCCCTGCGGGTGCCGCACGGGGACGCGTTCGCCGCCGAGCTCGACGGCAGCACCGCCTCGCTGGCCCTGTCGCGGGCGGGGCAGCCCCCGGCCGGCGAGCCGGACCCGGAGACCGCCTGGGAGTGGGAGCAGCGGGTGGTCGACGGGCACCCGTACCACCCGAACTGCCGCTCCCGCCCCGGGTTCTCCGTGGCCGAGCAGCTGGCGTACGCACCCGAGCACCGGCCGGTGGTCCGGCTGGGGCTGGTGGCCGTACGGGCTGAGGAATGCCTGGTCACGGGCGCCTGGCCGGCGGAACTGCGGGAGGAGGGCCGGATCCTGCTGCCCGTACACCCCTGGCAGGCCGAGCATGTCCTGAAGCAGACGGGCCTGGGACCCGACGCCCTGCGTCCCGGCGGGGCGGCGCACCCGCTGATGGCGCTGCGCACGCTCAGCCCGGCGGCTGGCGGTGCGCACGTCAAGACGGCGCTGAGCACCCGCCTGACCTCCTCGGTACGGGACATCTCGGGCTATTCGGTCGAGACGGCGGCCGTGGTGTCCGCCTTCGCGCAGGCACTGGCCGAGCGGCTGGACGGGCGGCTGCACTTCACCCGCACCCTGGGTGCCGCATCGGCGCACAGCCCGGACCTGGCCGCGGTG
Organism: Streptomyces sp. NPDC029014; assembly: GCF_055564695.1. Classification (NCBI taxonomy): domain Bacteria; kingdom Bacillati; phylum Actinomycetota; class Actinomycetes; order Kitasatosporales; family Streptomycetaceae; genus Streptomyces; species Streptomyces sp. NPDC029014. The sequence continues at coordinate 17,234 of NZ_JBVHVT010000072.1, read as the reverse complement.
CTGCGCGAGCCGCCGGAGGCGTACGCGGACCCGGCGGCGGGCGAGCGGGTGGTGCCGGTGGCGGCGCTGGCCGGGGCGCCGTTCGCCCGCTCGACGGCCTGGCAGGCCGCGTTCGCCCGGCTGGCGCTCTCCGTGTGCCTGCGGGTGCTGGACCTCGGGGTGGCGCTGGAGGCCCACGGGCAGAACCTCCTCGTGGTCCTGTCCGCCGACGGCACCCCGCTGCGGCTGGTCTACCGGGACCTGGCCGACGTCCGGATCAGCCCGGCCCGCCTCGCCCGGCACGGCCTGCGGGTACCGCCGGTGGCGGGCCGGCTGGTCACCGACGACGTGACCGCCCTGCGGCGCAAGCTGTTCGGCTCCCTGCTGGCCGGGGCCCTCGGGGCCACGGCGGGCTCGGCGGCGGCCTTCGCGGAGGTCCTCGGGCGGGCGGTGGACGGGCTGGCGCCCACCGCCGACACGGACGCGCTGCTGGGCGCTCCGCTGCCGACCAAGGCGCTGACGCTGATGCGGCTGAGCCCGGGGATCCCGGGCGACCAGTGGACCGGCCTCGTCAACCCGCTTTCCGGGGGTGCGCCGGGCGTCGCGGGGTGGTGAACCATTCCGGTCACCGCACTAGTCTCCGGGGGCATGAGCGAGACCTCGTACCTGAGCTCCGTACGGGCGTCCTACGACGCCGTCGCCGTCGACTACGCCCGGCTGCTCGGGTCGGAGCTGGACGGCAGACCGCTCGACCGGGCCATGCTGACGGCCTTCGCCGAGTGCGTGCGGGGCGAGGGCGGCGGCGGGGCGGGCGGCCGGGTGGTCGCCGACCTGGGCTGTGGTCCGGGCCGGATAACGGCCCGTCTGGACGCGCTCGGCCTGCGGGCCTTCGGGGTGGACCTGTCGCCGGCGATGGTGGCGGTGGCCCGGCGGACCTATCCGGGCCTGCGGTTCGAGGTGGGCTCGATGGGCGCGCTGGACGTCGCGGACGGAGTGCTCGGCGGGATCCTGTCCTGGTACTCGACCGTGCACACCCCGCCGGCCGGGCTGCCGCCGCTGTTCGGGGAGTTCGCCCGGGTGCTGGCGCCGGGCGGCCACCTGCTGATCGCGTTCAAGGCGGGCGATCGGCGGATCCGCCTGGAGCAGGCGTACGGGCACCGGGTCGACCTGGACGTGTACTGGACCCCGCCCGACCTGATCGCCGGACGGCTCGCCGACGCCGGGCTCGCCGAGGTGGGCCGCCTGGTCCGGCAGCCCGGCCCCGGCGAGTCGGGCCCGCAGGGCTTCCTGCTGGCCCGCCGGGCCGGCGGCGAGCAGCCGTCGGCCCTGGAGGCGGAACCGTCGGCCCGGGGGGCGGGACCCGGGATCACCCGGCAGGGGGCCGCTGCGGGGCACTGACGGCCCGCCGGACGGCCGTCGGCCGTTCGGGGGGCAGCGCGGCGGCGGCGGGCCCGCCTGCACGGCGATCGGCGCGGGCGATGGCAGGAAGGAGGAATGACCCTCCACCGACGCCAGCTCCTGGCCGGCGTACCCCTGGCCGTCCTCGCCGCCGTCGGGTCGGCCGCCGGGCCCGCCGCCGGCTCGGCTGCCCGGCGCGGCAGCGGATCCGCCGCCGCGCCGGGCGCCGGGGCGGGCGCCGCGTCGGGTGCCGGATCTGCCGCCGGGCCGGCCGCGGGGAGGCGGGCGCCCGCCCGGGGACCCGACTACGGGGCGCTCGCCCGCGGCCTCGACGGGCGGCTCGTCCTGCCGGCCGACCCCGACTACCCGCAGGCCCGGCAGCTGTTCCAGCCGCGCTACGACACCGTCGCCCCGGCGGCCGTGGCCTATCCGGCGCACGCCGGGGACGTCGCCGCCTGCCTGGACTTCGCCCGCCGCTCGGCGGTGCCGGTCGTGCCGCGCTCCGGCGGCCACAGCTACGCCGGCTGGTCGACCCGCGCCGACGGGCTCGTCGTCGACGTCAGCGCCATGGACGCGGTGGCCGTGTCCGGGGCGGGGGTGCGGATCGGCGCGGGCGCCCGCCTCGGCGAGGTCAACCGGACCCTGGCCGCACTCGGCCGCGGCATCCCGACCGGCCTGTGCCCCACCGTGGGGATCGCCGGCCTCACCCTCGGCGGCGGGCTGGGCCTGGCCTCCCGGGCGTACGGAGCCACCTGCGACCGCCTCACCGGCGCCACCGCGGTCACCCCGGACGGGGTCGTCCGGGAGGTCGACGCCACCCGGGACCCGGACCTCTTCTGGGCCCTGCGCGGCGGCGGGGGCGGCAACTTCGCCGTGGTCACCGAACTCCGCTTCGCCACCCACCCGGCCTCCGACTGCGCCTACGCCGAACTCCACTGGTCCGCCGCGGACGCCGACTGCGCGGCCGTGCTCCGCGGCTGGCAGCGCTGGCTGGCCGACCTGCCCGAACCGTTCTGGAGCCAGGTGGAGTTCCTCCTCCCGGCCGGTCCCCCGCCCCCGCCCGCCGTCCGCGTGCTCTGCCTCGACGGACGCGCCGAGCTGGACCGGCAGCTGACCCGGCTGGCCGACCTGGTCGGCAGCCCGCCCCGGGACTCCTGGACCGTCGTCCGCGGCTACGAGGAGACCCTGCGCGCCATGTCCGGCTGCCTGGAGCGGACCGCCGCCCAGTGCCGACTGCCCGGCACGCTGCCCGGCCGCGGCCCCGAGGGCGGGGTCGACCGCGACTCGTACGGCGCCCGCTCGGACTTCTGGCCCGCCGCCGGCCTCCCGGACGGCGCCGTGGCCGCGGTCCTGGCCCGGGTGCGCCGGTACGCGCAGGACGTGCCCGCCGGCGGACTGGGCGTCGTGCAGTTCACCGGGGACTGCGGCGGCGCCGTGAACCGGCCGGCGCCCGCCGACACCGCGTTCGTGCACCGCGACAGCGCCTTCCTCACCCAGTACCTGGCCTACTGGCCGGCCGCCGCCACGCCCGCCGAGACCGTCCGGCACCTGGCCTGGCTCGACGGGCTCTGGCAGGACCTGCGCCCGTGGGCGGGCGGGCGCGCGTACCAGAACTACACCGATCCGAAGCTGCCCGACTGGCGCACGGCCTACTACGGGCCGAACCTCGCCCGCCTCGAAGAGGTGCGGCGCGCCCACGACCCGGGGCGGCTGTTCCGTTTCCCCCAGGCCGTCTAGCGGAGCCCCGAGGAGCCCGACATGCGACGACTGTTGACGGTGGCGGCGATGGCGGCCGCCCTGCTGCTGCCGAGCGGGCCGCTGCCCGTGGCCGAGGCGGGCAGCGGCCCACCCCCGGTGACCGGCCGGTGGTCCGCCCGGGAGGCGGAGGCCTTCTGGACGGCCGACCGGATGGCGTCCGCCGCCCCGGTCAACGCGGGCGGGCCCGACGGGTCGGCCGCGGCCGCCGACCCGGGCACCGGCACGGACTTCGACGGGATCCCGGTCGTCGGCCGCATGTTCGTCATGAAGGACGGCGGCGCCTACTTCTGCACCGCCAGCGTGGTCTCCTCCCCCGGCCGCAACCTGGTGCTCAGCGCGGCGCACTGCCTGCTGGGCACGGACGCCCGGCAGGTGGCGTTCGTCCCGCTGTACACGGCGGAGAACCCGCAGCCGTACGGCATGTTCCCGGTGCTGCGGGACGCGCAGGGGCGGTCGAAGGTGTGGATCGACCCCCGCTACAAGAGCCTCGGGGCGGACCGGGCGGCCACCCTCGACGTGGCGTTCGCACAGGTCGGCCCGGATGCCGACGGGTACCCGGTCGAGGAGGTGGTCGGCGGGAACCGGCTGGCCACCGGCGCCGGTTACGCCCACCCGCAGGTGACGCTGATCGGCTACCCGGCGTCCGCGGCACGGCCGCGGCTGTGCGTGAACCGCACGACCAAGTTCACCAGCACCGATCCGGGCATCCCCGGGTCGTTCCTGCGCATCGACTGCACCGGCTACCCGGGCGGCACGAGCGGCGGCCCCTTCCTGACCCACTACGACAAGGTGTCCGAGACGGGGGACGTGGTCGGGGTCATCGGCGGCTGGAAGACCGGCGGCGACACCGCCGACACCTCGTACAGCTCCTACTTCGGAGCCGACGTCAGGAAGCTCTACCAGAAGGCTGTCGCCGAGGCAACGGTGGGCTGACCACCCGCACCCAGCGGGTCCGCCGCGGGTTTCCCACGCTGCGGGGCGTCGCCGGGACCGCCTCGGCGTTCGGCCGGTCGACGGGCGCGAGGGCGAACTGGTGGCGCAGGTCGGCGAGGGCGGCGTGGACCGGCGCCAGGATGACCTCGGCCCGCGGGTGGAGGTGCGCCAACGCGTGGGCGGTGGTCTCGATGGTGTCGGCGGCGTCCTCGGCCGCCGTACGGCTCCACCCGCCGGGCCGGACGGCGCTCCAGGGGGCGACGGCGTCGTAGAGGTGACAGGCGGCGTCGGCCGCGGCGTCGGCCCGCTCGCCGACGCCCGGGGCCGCGATGGTCGGCAACTGCTCCATGCCGGGTCAACGAGCGGGACGCGCGCGGGGAACGAGCCGGCCGCCCGGACGGGCCCGGGTCAGGCGTCCGACCGGGTACGGCTCCGGATCCGGCGGGCGGCGGCCTGCGCACCGCCCGCGATGGCGGCGGCCAGCGCCAGCCCGAGCGCCGCATCGCGGGGCCGGGTCGGCCGCAACACCCCGGCGCGCCGCAGCCGGCCGCGCGCCCAGACGGTGAACGGGACCACGAGCAGCGGCGAGGTGACCACGCCGGGGGTGTAGCCGCGGGTGCCGGCGGCCTGGGCGACGTGGACCAGGCCGTGCAGGCCGAAGGCGTTGAGGGAGGCCTGGTAGAAGGCGGAGCGCCCACCGGTGCGGTACCCGTCGGCGGCGGCCGCGCCGACCACGACGGCCGCGACGGCGACCGCGGTGGCGAACTCCCGCCCGTCCACCGACCCGAGGCGGTCCCACACCCGGTCCGGCACCCGGGGGTGGCGTGCCCGCAGGACGGGGACCCGGTCGCGGGACCAGCGCCCCATGGTCGCGATCTCCTCCGTGTCGTGCACGGCCCAGGCGGCCAGCAGGCCCAGCGTGGCGGCGGCGGTGACACCGGCCGGACCGGCGGCCGGACCGGCGGCCGGACCGGCGGCCGGACCGGCGGCCGGTGACATGGGTGTGACGGTGGTTCCGGGTGCGCTCATGGGCCACAGTCTGCAAGATCGGCCGCCGCGGCAGGAGCGGTATTCGGCCGAACTCCCCTTTACCGGAGGCCCGGTGCCGGGCCGGGTCGGCCGCGGTCCCGCCTCCCGGCCGGGCCGGTGCGCCGCCGCGGCGCATACGCTGGGCGGACCATGAGCGATCGCGACGAGCCCCGCAGCCGTTCCCGGTTCCGCCGGCGCCCCCGTTCCCCCGAGCCCGCGCCGGCCGCCCGCGCCGCCGCGGCCCCGCCCTGGGACGGCGTTTCGGGGCCCGGCGAGGATGCGGCCGGGCCCGCCCCGGCGACGGCCCCTGTACCCGCCCCGGCCGCCGCCGCGCGGGGCGCGCGGGCGGCGCGGCTCGGCCGGCTGCTGCGCTCCCCCGCCCGGCCCGGGGAACCCCTGTTCGCGCAGGCACCGAAGGCCTGGCAGAGGCTGCTGCCCTTCGCCGTGGCCGCGGTGTCCGTGGCGTCCCTCCTGCCGGTCACGGTCGTGGTGCTGACCGACGCCTACGGGGCCGGCGGCGGCTGGGCGGGGGCGCTGGGCGTGGCCCAGACGCTGCCGCTGCTGCTGGCCGTGACCCGGCCGGTGCGTGCCTGGGCGGTCGTCCTGGCCGCCGACACGGTGGGGGCGCTGATGGTGCTGGGGTCCGAGGGCCTGGCGGGACTCGCCTGGCCGTGGACGCCGATGGGCATCGTCGGCTACCTGCTGGTGATGGTGTGCCTGGGGCTGCGCGAGCCGGTCAGGACGCTGATCGGGGTGTGGCTGGCGACGGGTGCGGTCGGGGTGGTGCTGGGGTTCTTCCACCCGGCGGGGACGACGAACACCATCGCCCTCCTGTTCGTCCTGAGCGGGGCCCTGCTCGCGGTGACGGGATCCCTGCGCGGACTCGGCGACGCCCAGCAGCGGGTGGCCGAGCAGGAGAGCATCAGCGAGGCGGAGCGGGCCCGGCGCACGCTGCTGGAGGAACGGGCGCGGATCGCCCGGGAGTTGCACGACGTCGTGGCCCACCACATGTCGGTGATCACGGTCCAGGCGGATTCCGCGCCGTACCGGCTGCCGGGCATGGCGGAGCCGGTGCGCGAGGAGTTCGCGGCGATCGCGGCGAGCGCGCGGGAGTCGCTGGGCGAGATGCGGCGGCTGCTGACCGTGCTGCGCAGCGACCGGGCGAACGGGTCGGGCGCAGCGCCCGGGACCGACGGCGGCCCGGGCGGCGGGAGCGGAGCCGAGCGGGCCCCGCAGCCCGGCATCGGCCGTATCCAGCAACTGGTCGAGGCGACGGTACGGGCCGGGCAGCCGGTGGAGTTGTCGCTGGCCGCCGGGGCGGACGGGGCGGCGCCGCCGGCCGTGGACCTGTCGGCGTACCGGATCGTGCAGGAGGCCCTCGCCAACGTGGTGCGGCACGCGCCCGGGGCGCGGGCCCGCGTCTCGGTGACGTACGACGCGCAGGAGGTCCTCGTCCTCGTCGTCAACGGGCCGGGCCCGGACGGCGCGGCGGTACTGGAGACGGCGGGCACCGGGCACGGTCTGGTGGGGATGCGCGAGCGCGTACGGTTGACGGGCGGGACGCTGGACACCGGCCCGCTGCCCGACGGCGGCTTCCGGGTCGCCGCCCGTCTGTCCCTGAACGGACCGAGCGAGGAAGCCAGTTGACCATCCGAGTGATCGTCGTCGACGACCAGGCCATGGTGCGCGCCGGGTTCGCCGCGCTGCTGTCGGCGCAGGCCGACATCGATGTGGTGGGCGAAGCCCCCGACGGGCGGCAGGGGGTGGCCCTGGCCCGGTCGGTGCACCCCGACGTGGTCCTGATGGACGTGCGCATGCCGGAGCTGGACGGGCTGAGCGCGGCCCGGGAGATCCTCGACCCGCCGCCCGGGGTGGTGCACCGGCCGAAAGTGCTGATGCTGACCACCTTCGACATCGACGACTACGTGTACGAGGCGCTGCGCGCCGGCGCGTCCGGGTTCCTGCTGAAGGACGCACCGCCGGCCGACCTGATCTCGGCGGTCCGGGTCGTCGCGTCGGGCGAGGCGCTGCTGGCGCCCTCGGTGACGCGGCGGCTGATCGCGGACTTCGTGCAGCGGCGGCCGGCCCCGCGCCGGGATCCGGCGCTCCGGCTGAACGGGCTGACCCCGCGGGAGAGCGAGGTGCTGGAGCTGATCGCGCGGGGGTTGTCGAACCAGGAGATCGCCGGGCACCTGGTGGTGGCCGAGCAGACGGTGAAGACGCACATCGGGCGGGTGCTGGCCAAGCTGGACCTCCGCGACCGGGCGCAGGCCGTGATCTTCGCGTACGAGGCGGGAGTGGTGCGGCCCGGCGACGGCGGCTGACCCCCCTCCTCCCCTGCCTCACCAGCCCGGCCTGATCTCCTCCACCACCCCCTACCGGGGTATGACATCCGGCTTGGCTCCCCGGTCCGACGTGCCGGCGGACACCTCCTTCTTACCTTCCTCGGCGTCACGAGGAGAGGAGAAGGGGAATGCGCCGCTTCGGAAGGACCCTGGCCACCGCCGCGCTGGCGGTGGCCGTGGTCGCGGGGACCGCCGGCTGGACCGCCGGTTGGGCCGCCGGGGACAGTGTGCAGGCGGCGGTCACCGGCCCACCGCCGGGCGCGTCCGCGTGGCGGGCCGACAGTGCGTCCGGGCGGCCGCTGCCCGATCCGGCGACGGCGTCAGCGTACGAGGTGGCCCGCTTCTTCGCCGGGCTGGACGAGGCCGGGGGGCGCGCACTGGTCCGGCGCCACCCGCTGGTGGTCGGCAACCTGGACGGCGCCCCCGTCGCCCTGCGGTACGAGGCGAACCGTCTGGCGGTCGCGGCCTCGGGGCAGGCCCGCTTCGCCTCGCTCGCCGCGCCCGGGCGGCAGGTCCTCGCCTTCGACCCGCGCGGGCGGGGGCAGGTCACCGAGGTGTTCGGGGACCTGGAGCGGGCCGCGCACGTCGCGGTGGTGGTACCGGGGTCGGACAACGACGCCGCCTCGTACGACGCCGGCCGCGCCCCGCACACCGGCCCGGCCGGGATGGCCCGTTCGCTGCACGCCGCGGCCGGCGCGGAGACCGCCGTGGTGGCGTGGACCGGCTACACGACGCCCGTCGGGATCGGTCTGGACGCGGCCACCGGCCGGCTCGCGGAGGCGGGGGCGGTCCGGCTGGCGCGGTTCACCGCGGGGCTCGACGCGGTCGGGGCGCCCGATCCGGTGCTGTTCGGGCACAGTTACGGGTCGGTGGTGTGCGGGCTCGCGGCCCGGCACACGGACGCCTCCGACATCGTCGTGTTCGGCTCCCCCGGCCTGCGTGCCGAGACCGCCGCCGGCCTGGGGACCAGGGCCCGGGTGTGGGCGGCGCGGGGGCCGTCGGACTGGATCGCGGACGTGCCGAACGTGGCGTTCGCCGGGCTGGGCCACGGCGTCGACCCGACCTCGCGCGCCTTCGGTGCCCGTACCGTGCCGGCCTCCGACGTCCGGGGCCACACCGGGTACTTCGTGCCCGGCACCCGGTCGTTGGCGGCGTTCGCCGCGATCGCGAAGGGTGGGGCGCAGTGAGCGCCGCGACGGCGCTGCGGCGGGCGGCCGACCGCATCGAACGGCGGACGCCCGCCCACCGGGACCGGGCGGTCGACGGGCTGCGGGCCCTCGCGCTGCTGGCCGTGCCGACCGGGCACTGGCTGCTCGGCGGGTTCACCCTGGACGCCGACGGCGGCCTGCACAACGCGAGCCCGCTCTCCGCGCTCCCGGCGCTGGCGCCGGCCAGCTGGGTGCTGCAGATGCTCGGCATCTTCTTCCTGGTCGGCGGCTACGCCTCGGTGCTGTCGTACCGCCGGCGCGAGGGGTCCACCGGGGCCTGGCTGCGGGGCCGGTTCGCCCGGCTAGGGCGGCCGGTGCTCGGGGTCACCGCGGCGTGGGCGCTGGCCGCGCCGCTGCTGTACGCGGCCGGGGTGCCGGAGGTGACGCTGCGGACGGCGGCGACGCTGGTGATCCAGCCGCTGTGGTTCGTCGGGGTGTACCTGGTGGTGACCGCGCTGACCCCGTACTGCGTACGGGCCGCCCGACGGCTCGGCGGATGGGCGGCGGCCCCGCTGCTCGTCTCGGTCGCGGTGGTGGACTTCCTGCGGTACGGGCCGTTCGCCGGATCCGTGCCGGGCTGGGTGGCGGTGTTGAACGTCCTGCCGGGCTGGCTGTTCGCCTACCAGCTGGGGGTGTCGTGGGGCGAGGGGCGGATCGGTCGGCGCGGGGCCCGGCTGCTGCTGGTGGGCGGGGGCCTGCTGTTCGCCGTGCTGCTCGTGGTGTTCCACTACCCGGCGTCGATGGTCGGCGTACCGGGTGCGGCGCGGACCAACTCGCACCCGCCGTCGCTGCTGGTGCTGGCGTTGGCCGCGGCGCAGTCGGGGGCGGCGATGCTGCTGCGGGACCGGCTGGCGCGGCTGCTGGCGCGGCCGGCGCTGTGGGCGCCGGTGGTGGTGGTCAACCTGTGTGCGATGACGATCCTGTGCTGGCACCAGACGGCGATGCTGGCGGCGGCGGTGCCCGGTTCGTTCGTGGGCGGGGTGGCGGGTCTGACGACGGCTCCGGACGGCCCGGCCTGGATCGTGGCGCGGCTGGCGTGGCTGCCGGTGTTCGCGGTGCTGCTGGTGGGGATCGCCCGGTACGCGCGGCGGTTCGAGGAGCCGTGGGCGGGGGCGACCGCGGCCCGGCGGGCGGCCGCCGGGCTGCTGGCGGCGGGGTACGCGGTGTTCGCGCTGGGCCTGGCCTGAACCCGGACCCGCGGGTACGACGAGAGCGCCGCTCCCTTCCGGGTGCGGCGCTCTCGTGTCGGCTGCGGAGGGTCGGTCAGGCGATGGAGGCCGCGACGATGGCGGCCACGGCCAGGTTGCAGCAGGCCGTCACCCAGACCGCCGGGTGCGGCTCCGGGTCGACCACGATGGCGCCGAGCTTGCCCGGGGTCACCCAGTCCAGCACGAGGAAGGCCACGGCCATCAGGACCAGGCCGAGGATGCCGAAGGCCGCCGTGGACAGCAGGCCCTTGCCGAAGTCGTCGTAGGTGGTCCAGATCGAGGTGAACACGATCCCGCCGATGCCGAGGAGGGCCGAGCTGAGCGTGAGGGCCGCGTTGCGGTTGCGCTCCTCCCATATCTGCTTCGGGAGCTTCCCGGGCGTCAGCACGTCCACCAGGACGATCCCGAGGATCAGCAGGACCAGGCCCAGGGCGCCGTAGGCGCTGGTACGGCCAAGTCCGTTGATGATGTCGCTCATTGTGAAGCCTGTCTTCGCGGGGGTGGAAGGGAACCGGTGGGAGGGCCCGGGAGTGGCCGAATCTATCGCACCGACCGGCACCGGACCATGGGTAGGTCAGGAACGGGTAAAGACACGGCGCGGGCGGTGGAGTTCACGGCGGGACCCGACTATTGACCTCAACAATGGTCGAGGTTCTAGCGTGCTCCTCATGGACATGGAAGTCACCGCCTGGACCTCACTGCGCAGCGCCATCGACGCCCGCCAGGACCGCCGCCCCGTCTCCCGGGCGAGCCTGCGCCGGATCGCCGCCTTCGCCCGCCCGCACCGCCGCGGGCTGACCTTGTTCCTCCTCCTCAGCGTCGTGACGGCGCTGCTCGCGGTCGCCACGCCGGTCCTCGCCAGCCGGGTCGTCACCGCGATCGTCGACGGTCGGGAGTCCTCCACCGTCGCCCGGCTCGCCCTGCTCATCGCGGTGATCGCGGTCGCGGAGGCCGGTCTCGGGCTGCTGACCCGCAAGCTCTCGGCCACCCTCGGCGAGGGGCTGATCCTGGACCTGCGGACGGCGGTCTTCGACCACGTCCAGCGGATGCCGGTCGCCTTCTTCACCCGGACGCGGACCGGTGCCCTGGTCAGCCGGCTCAACAACGATGTCATCGGCGCCCAGCGGGCGTTCAGCAACACCCTGTCCGGGGTGGTCGCCAACACCGTGACCCTGCTGCTGACCCTGGCGGTCATGCTGGGCATCTCCTGGCAGATCACCCTGCTCGCTCTGGTGCTCCTGCCCGTCTTCGTGGTCCCGGCCCGCCGGATGGGGGTGCGGATGGCCGCGCTCCAGCGGGAGGCGTCCGCCCTCAACGCCGCCATGGGCACCCAGATGACCGAGCGGTTCTCCGCGCCCGGCGCCACCCTGGTCAAGCTGTTCGGACGGCCGGCCGACGAGTCCGCGGAGTTCGCGGCCCGGGCGGGCCGGGTGCGCGACATCGGCATCCGTACGGCGATGGCGCAGTCGGCGTTCATCACCGCGCTCACCCTGGTCTCGGCCCTCGCCCTCGCGCTGGTCTACGGGCTCGGCGGGTACTACGCGCTGCGCGGCACCCTCGACGCCGGGAGCGTCGTCGCCCTGGCCCTGCTGCTCACCCGGCTGTACGCCCCGCTGACGGCGCTGGCCGGCGCCCGCGTCGAGGTGATGAGCGCCCTCGTGAGCTTCGAGCGGGTCTTCGAGGTCCTCGACCTGGAGCCGCTCGTCGCGCAGAAGCCGGACGCCCGCCGGGTCCCGGACGGGCCGGTCTCCGTCGAGTTCGACCGGGTCTCCTTCGGCTACCCCTCCCCCGACAAGGTCTCGCTCGCCTCCCTGGAGGAGGTCGCGACCCTCGACGCCCGCGGCGGCACGCAGGTGCTGCACGAGGTGTCGTTCCGTGCCGAACCCGGCCGGATGATCGCCCTCGTGGGCTCCTCCGGCGCCGGGAAGTCCACCATCGCCCAGCTGCTGCCCCGCCTGTACGACGCGGACGCGGGCTCCGTGCGTCTCGGCGGGATCGACGTACGGGACCTCAGCGCCGAATCGATCCGCGAGACCCTCGGCATGGTCACCCAGGACGGGCACCTCTTCCACGAGTCGGTACGCGCCAACCTGCTGCTGGCCCGGCCCGGGGCGACCGAGGAGGAACTGTGGGGAGCGCTGCGCCGCGCGCGGCTGGACGGGCTCGTCGCCTCGCTCCCGGACGGGCTGGACACGGTGGTCGGCGAGCGCGGGTACCGGCTGTCGGGCGGGGAGCGGCAGCGGTTGACCATCGCCCGGCTGCTGCTGGCCCGGCAGCGGGTGGTGATCCTGGACGAGGCCACCGCGCACCTGGACTCCACCTCCGAGGCGGCCGTGCAGGAGGCGCTGGGCGAGGCCCTGGCGGGCCGGACCGCGGTGGTGATCGCGCACCGGCTGTCGACCGTGCAGGCGGCCGACGAGATCCTGGTGGTCGAGGACGGCCGGATCGTGGAACGCGGTACGCACACCGGGCTGCTGGTCGCGGGCGGCCGGTACGAGGAGCTGTACCGGACCCAGTTCGCGCCGGCCGGGGATGCGCCGGCCGGGGATGCGCCGGCCGGGACGGCGCCGGCCGGTGCCTGAAGCGGGGGCCCGCCCGGGCCGGCCGTCCGCGCGCGCCGGGCGGCGGGGGCCGGCCGGCGGCCGCATGATGCGGGAAGGCCCCGCGTCGAGAACCACCGAAGAGCACCGAGCAGGCACCGAGCAGGTATCGAGCAGGCACCGTGGAGCAGCAGATGGACATCAAGCTGGAGCTGGTCGCCGTCCCCGTCAGCGACGTCGACCGGGCCAAGGCCTTCTACGAGCAGGTCGGCTTCCACGCCGACCACGACGTCACCGTCAGCGAGGAGATCCGCTTCGTGCAGCTGACGCCGCCCGGGTCGGCCTGCTCGATCGCCCTGGGCAAGGGACTCACCGGGATGGCCCCGGGATCGCTGGACAACCTCCAGGTGGTCGTCACGGACATCGAGGAGGCGTACGCGGACCTCAGGGGGCGGGGCGTGGAGGTGAGCGAGATCGAGGACCTGCCCTGGGGCTCGTTCGTCCGCTTCCGCGACCCCGACGGCAACGGCTGGGCCGTGCAGCAGACCACCCCGCGCACGGCGGCGCCCGGCCGGTGAGCGGCCGGTGGCCCCTTATGGCTTAATCGGCGTCAGGAGCGGCGGCGTACGGGGCCGCTGGCGACGAGGGACGGCGAGGTGGCGGGCGGTGGCAGGCCAGGACGGCGACGGCCGGCGCGTGGTGCTGGTGGTCATGGGCGTGACCGGCACGGGCAAGACGACCGTGGGCCGGCTGCTCGCGGGCGCCCTCGGCGTCCCGTACACGGAGGGCGACGACCTCCACCCGCCGGCCAACGTCGCCAAGATGTCCGCGGGCGTCCCGCTCGACGACGAGGACCGCCGGCCCTGGCTGGACGCCATCGGCGACCTGCTCCGCCGGCTCCCCGCCGGCCGGGGCGCGGTGGTGTCCTGCTCGGCGCTCAAGCGGGCCTACCGCGACCGGCTGCGCGCCGCCGCGCCCGACGCGGTGTTCGTCCACCTCACCGGCGACCGCACGCTGATCGGGCGGCGGATGGCGGCGCGGACGGGGCACTTCATGCCCGCCGTCCTGCTGGATTCGCAGTTCGCCGTGCTGGAGCCGCTCCAGGCGGACGAGACGGGCGTCGCCGTCGACATCGCCGGCAGCCCGGAGGAGACCGCCGGGCGGGCCCTCGCAGCCCTGTCCGCGCTGCCCGCCCCGCACCACCCCTGAGCCGCGGTTCCTCACCGGCCCTGGAGCCGGGCCACGGCGAGGGCGAGACCGCTCGCGGCGGTCGCGCAGCGCTCGGCCAGCGCCTCGACCTCGGCCCGGAAGGCGTCGGCGTGCGGGCTGTCCTGCCGTTCGAGTTCCCCGGCGGCCGCGGCCAGCCGGTCGGCGTGGGCGCGCAGGGCCGCGCAGTGGGTCCGCAGTCCCTCGACCGGGTCCGGCCGGGCCGGCCGCAGCCGCGGTGCCGCCTTCACCGGGCCCGCCAGGGCTGGACGAGCAGGAGGCCGCCGGTACCGAGGAGTCCCATGGTGTGGACGCAGCCGCGGTGTCCGGCGGGTGGCGGTGGGGCGGGGGCGGACTCCGGGTCCCGGCCCGCCGCCCTGCGCCCGGATCCGCGGCCCGGGGCGCGTCCGCGGGCGCCGTCGCGGTGCAGGAAGGCCCGGACGGCGGCGCCGAGACCGAGGAGCGGTTCGGCGGTGGCGGCCCGGCCGGTGGCCACCTGCCAGCCGGCGTGGTCGTTGAACGGGTTCGCGTCGGTCAGGGCGCGCCAGGCGAACACGTCGGCGAAGGCCGGGGCCAGCACGGTGAAGGCGTGTTCGGGGCCCTGCTCGCGCACCGCGCGGCGGAACACGCGGGCGGCGACGGCCTGCCGGTCCTCGTCCACGGCCCGCAGCAGCGCCGCCCCGTCCGGATCGGCCAGCAGTTCGGGGCGGTCCAGGCCGGTCGCCCGGATGCGGGCCTTCAGCCCGCAGACGGCAAGGCTGACGGCGAGGCTCTCGCGGCCGGTGAGGATCCCGGCGAGCCAGCCGGCCCGCGCCATGCCCCGGCCGCGCGGGGCCCAGCCCAGGCCCGCCGGGTCGGTGAGGGTGCGCAGCAGGGCGCGTCGGGCGAGCCGGCTCCGGCGGCTGCGGTGGCCGGGATGGTCGGGGGTGCTGCCGGGGGCTGCGGCCGGGAAGCGGGGACCGAGGGCCAGTTCGGAGGCGTAGCGGGCGGCCTCCGCGACGGCGTCGGCCGCCTCGGCGAGTTCGCGGGACACGGCGCCCAGCAGATCGGCGTCCGGGTCGGTGGACACGGAGGAGGTCGCGGCGTCGGACATGGGGATCCTCGCGGGATGAGGTGTCGGGGGAGGGTGGAGCGGCGGTGCGCCGTCGGCGACGGTGCGTCAGCGGCGGGTGAGGGTCAGCCGGATGGTGCGCGGGTCGAGGACGGCGGGCAGCGGGCCCGGCGGGTCCAGTACCGGCCGTACGCCCGCGATCCGGCAGTGGCGCAGCACCTCGGCGCACAGTGCGGTGGCCACGAGCAGTCCCAGCCGGCTGCCCGGGCAGCGACCGGGGCCGTGGCCGAACGGGGACATCCGGACGTCGTCGTCCGCGCCGGGCGTTTTCCAGCGTCCCGGGACGAAGACGTGCGCGGCGGGCACGTGTGCGGGATCGCGCTGGAGGAAGTGGACGGGCAGCAGCACGCGGGTGCCGGCCGGATGCCGCACCCCGCGCCACTCGGTCTCGGTCCGGGTGACCCGGACCAGGTCGGGCACCGCCGGGTACAGCCGTAGGGACTCCCGGACGCAGGCGTCGAGCCGGGTGAGGCCCTCGGGCAAGGGGGACGCGGCGGCCTCCGCGGCCGCCGCCTCCTGTTCGGCGGGATGCGCGCCGAGCAGGAGCAGGGTGCGCAGGACGGTCGCGGGGACGGTGTCCACGGCCCGCAGCCAGGAGTGGAGGGAGCCCGTCGGGTCGGCGTGCGGGGCGGTGCGCCCGGCCGGGGCGTGTCCGTCGGCGGGGACGCCGCGCTCCGCCCGGCCCCGGCGGCGCAGCAGGCCGAGCAGGCCCGCGGAGCCGCGTTCCCCCGTCCCCGGCCCGGGCCCGGCGACGGGGACGGGTACGGCGCCGTGGTCGGCGAGCGCGATCCGCCGGGCGGCGCGGGCCACGACCTGTCGGACGCGGACCAGTTCGAGGGTGGTGGCCGCGGTCAGCTGCCGGGCCTCCTCGGCGATCACGGCGTGCAGCGCCTCGCCCGTGAGCAGCGCGGGTTCCGTGCGGGTGCGGCCCGCGCCGGCCGGGGCGCCCGCGCCGCCGACCGGTTCGGCGTAGAACTGGCGCAGTTCGCGGGGGTCCAGCAGGACGAGCACGGTGCCGGACACGCCGCGTACGGGGACGGGCGCCCCGCCGTGGCGGGCCCGTAGCTGCCGCAGGGTCTGCGCGGAGAACGCCGGGCGGGCGCCGGGAACGCCGCGGACGAAGAAGGGGATCGCCCGGGTGGCGGCGAACCGTACGGAGTCGGCGCGCCCGGCCCGTTCCGCCGGGCCGCGCCTGCCCCGCGTGACGGCCGCCCGGGTCGGCCCGCCGGGGGCGGCGTAGTGGAGCATGCGCATCCGGTACCTCCGCACAGCCGGGAACCAGCGGTCGGTGACATCGAGCTCACCGTACGTCGATCTTGGAGGGGCCGCGCTCCGAGCACCGCCGGGCCGCGGCCGGGCGGGCGCGTCCGTACGGGCGGGCCGGGGCCGGGGCGGCGGGCGGCCGCGCCCGGCGGGCACAGCCGTCCGGGCGACGCGGGCGCGACGGCGGTCCGGGTGCGGCGCTACGGCAGCTTGGAGGCTGCTGCGGCGGTACGGCGGCCGGGACGACGGCGGCGGGCGCTCAGGGGCCGGGCGGGGGCGCGAACACCGCCTCGCGGAACGCGCGGCGCAGGGGCCCGCGGGGGTCGGCCGGCAGCAGGACGGCCCAGCGGTGGTCGCGGGGCCGGACCCAGACGGCGGCGGTGCCGCCGTGGGTCCAGGTGTCGTGGGCGGCGGGGTGCCACAGGAGGCCGCGGGGAGGCGTGAGTTCGCCGGTCCGGATGCGCAGGGACTCGGCCGTCCAGGCGCGCGGGACGGGGTGGTCCGCCGGTGACAGGAGGTGGCCGAGGAAGCGGGCGAGGTCCGGCAGGGGGGCGTACAGGGTGTCGTCGGCGAAGCGGGTGCCGGCCATGCCGAGGGGGTGCCAGATGCGGGCCGCGGCGAGTTCGGGGAGCGGGCTGCCGCCGAGGTGCTCGGCGAGTCGGGTGAGCGCGGCGGCCGCGGCGGGGCCGGCTCGGCCACCCGCGCGGGTGAGGAGGTGGTGGGTGGTGGTGCCGGCGGGGGTGCCGGCGGCGGCCGCGGCCCCGTAGGCGGTCAGCGGGGTGTGCAGGTGCAGGGCCTCTTCGGCGACGAGGCTGCCGATCACCGGCCACAGGGCGAGGACGGCGGTGAGTGCGCCGACGTCGTGCCCGGGGGCGTCGTACCCGGTTCCGCCGTGCCCGGGGCCCGTCCCGGGGGCGTCCGAGCGGGCCAGGATCCCGTCCGGTCCGCCGACCGCCCAGACGGCTTCCGGGTCGGCGGCCTCCAGCACCCGCCGGATCCGGTCCGCCGCGTCGCCGCACCCGGTTCGGTCGTCGCTGAGGAGCGTCATGGTGCCCCACGCTAGCGACCGGCGGGGCGCCCGCCCGGCCGCGCCGCAGCGGGGCCGCCGCCGGCCACCCGAATGCACCGCGACGGCGGGAGGGGGGGGGGGGGCGGGGGGGCCCGCCCCCAGGTTGGCGGGGGGGGGGGGGGGCCCCCCCGTGGCATAGGGGTTTCCCGGCGTCTGGCCTGCTTGGTTTCGGTGTGGTGGTGCTTCC